>NZ_JBBIAM010000045.1:0-66451 GCF_054185185.1 Bradyrhizobium sp. UFLA05-153 | reverse complement strand
ATGTGTATAAGAGACAGCATGAGCACAGCGCGCCATTTTTTCAAACGTGCTTTGGCAGTCGATACCCGAAGTGTCTCGGCGCTGGTCGGAATGGCAATGGTCGATCTTCTAACGGCGGCTGGCTTGCTGAGCGAAGACCGGATCGCACGGTTTTTAGCCGCCGAAGAAATGGCGAACGACGCCTTGTCGATTTATCCTAACCATGCAACGGCTCATTGGGTGCTGGGTGGCGTTTACATCTATACGGGCCGTGTTACGCAAGGGGTTTCCGAATGCGAAGAGGCGTTGCGGCTCGATCACAACGTCGCCTGTGCTCATGGTTTTATTGGTTTGGCCAAATACTATATGGGTCGGGCCGCCGAGACAGAAGGCCACGTGCTTGAAGCCCTCCGCCTATCTCCCCGCGACAAAACTGTCTACTTGTGGACGAGTTCTGTGGCGATAGCCAAGTTACAACTCGGTCTAGACGCCGAAGCCGCAGTCTGGCTACGACGAACCGTTGAAGCCAATCGCAATTTTGCTTTCGGGCATTTTTTGCTCGCTGCTACGCTAAGCTTGCTTGGTGCCCTCGATGAAGCGCGAGCCGCCGTGAGAGCAGGACTTGCGCTCGACCCAGACTTTACCATCCGGCGCATCACTGCAACTCGGCTAAGCGACAATCCAACTTACCTTACTGGGCGGGAGCGCATCTGTGAGGGTATGCGCCTAGCCGGGATACCGGAGGAGTGATGTCCGTAACCTGACAACGCTGCGGAGAAGCCTACCATGCAGTTGTCCAAGGTCGCCGTTTTAGCGCTTATCGTTGACTGTCTAAGCATACTGTCCGTGTCTTCGGCGCAGGCCGCTCCTGAATGTTCAGTTTCCGGGACACTGACGGATTGGGGCGAGAATTCGACCGCCGACATTGACCTCACGTCCGGGGGAAGTTGCCAATTTCCAATCAGAATGCGCGGCACGGTAAGTGGCTCGGACATCTCTCAAAAGCCGTCACACGGCAAGCTGAAAAGGCTCAACCCGTCTACGTTCGAATACAAGGCGAAGGCCAAATATAAGGGGAGCGATACTTTTGCCATCAAAGCAACGGGTCAGGGGCCGACGGCTTCTGGCACGTCGGTAATCACTGTGCACGCGACGATGAAATAGCGTCCATTGCAGCGTTTGGAGGCGGCATGACGCCACGATACCTCGCGGACCACGGCGATGGTTTCAACCGTACGAACGGGGACTGTTACCACCAGCGTTACACCTGATCGGAGGGTGGTCGCTCGCCGAAGCTCGTTTGATTCGCAAATTTACTAGCAAGATCAAGCTGGTGGGGGAGGCAGGACTCGAACCTGCGAAGCCATGAGGCGGCTGATTTACAGTCAGCTCCCTTTGCCACTCGGGACACTCCCCCGCTCGACGGCAGCACAATCGGACCGGACCTTGCCGGCGGACCGAAACGGCCATGGAGACGTGAAGACCGCGACTGCCCGAAGGGACACGGGGCGCGGCCGGGCGCGTTTATGGGCGAAGCGGCGGGGCAAAGTCAACCGAGCTAAGCAGCTAAAATCACCTCTTTGGACACCCAAATTGCCAACTTTCGGAACCCGTGAGACAAGCGAGCCCATGAACGATCGCAAATTTGCCCAGAAAACCCGGCGCGGCGGGGCTAAGCCCTTCAACAAAGGCGCAAAATCCGCGTCCCGGCCGGCCTGGCGCGACCGTGATTCGCACTCTGACGGGCCGGTCATCCTCTATGGCTGGCACACCGTCACGATGGCGCTGCAAAACCCCGAACGGCGGATCCGAAAGCTGACGCTGACCGAGAATGCGGCCCGCCGCCTCGCCGAGGAGAACATCGAGACCCGCATCGCCCCCGAGATCGTCCGCCCCCAGGAGATCGACCGGCTGCTGTCGCCCGATGCCGTGCACCAGGGCCTGCTGGCGGAGGCCGATCCCCTGCCCTCGCCTGACATCGAGACCCTGGAGCAGGAAGGCATGGTGCTGGTGCTCGACCAGATCACTGACCCGCACAATGTCGGCGCGATCCTGCGCTCCGCCGCGGCCTTCGCCGTGAAGGCGATCGTCACCACCGCGCGCCACAGCCCCGAGGCGACTGGCGTGCTGGCGAAAGCCGCTTCCGGCGCGCTCGAGCTCGTGCCGATCGTGACCGTGCAAAATCTCGCCCGCGCGCTGACCGCGCTCAACGAGCGCGGCTTCCAGACCGTCGGGCTCGACAGCCAAGGCAGCGAGGATCTCTCCGAGGTCGCTTTGCGCGAGCCGCTCGCGCTGGTGCTCGGCGCCGAAGGCAAGGGCCTCAGGCAATTGACGCGCGAGACATGCAGCGTGGTGGCGAGGCTCGACATGCCCGGCGAGATCAAGAGCCTCAACGTCTCCAACGCCGCCGTGCTGTCGTTGTACGTCGGCGCGAGCCGGCTCGGGCTGATGAAGCGCTGAATTCGAGACAAGCAAAACGCCCGTCCGCGTGATGCGAACGGGCGTTTCGTGATTCAACTCAACCGATCAGGCAATCAGTAATAGCGGCGCAGCACGCGATGGCCGTGGTAACGGTACGGCGCGTAACGATAGCCATAGCGCGGGCCGTAGCCATAGTGCACGCGCGGCAGATAGCCGTAGCGCGGGCCGTAGCCGTAGCGATACGGACGGTAGTAGGGATAGGCGGGCGCTGCGACGGCCGCGCCATAGCTGTAGGGCCGCGGGGCATAGTTCACGACAGCGTCTTCCTGGTAGGTCGGATACGGGGCAAACGCGCCGGGGCCGGTGTAGGTCGGCCCCTGGTTGACGTAGTAATACTGAGTGCTCGGCTCGGCGAGGCGGTCAAAGCCCCAGCCGCCGCAGCCGGTGTTGCAGCCCGAATAGACCGGTGCAACCGGCGCCACACAGGGGCTCCAGCCGCAAGCCATGGCAGGCGCTGCCCCCACCACCATCACGGCTGCCGCCGCGACCAATCCTGAAATCATCTGACGCATTACTCTCTCCTGTAGATTTCCGTTTGTTGGATTTTGCTTGGGTATGATCTGCCTGGACTTACCTGTGCAGCTCATGATTGCCGGGCGCCCCCGCGTGAGGCGACGGGTGGACACGACGATGCGGATCGACGTCGATCTGCGGTGCAAGGATCACCGGCGGCGGATCGGCCGGCACATCCACCTGCGGCGGCAGCGGCGCCGATTGCACGCCCCAGCTCCGGTAGTAGCTCTCGGCCGGCTGCGGCACCTTGCGGTTCGCCGGCGGCTCGACCTCGAGGCGGCCGTAGCCGGGCCGCAAGCCCATGCTCGGATAGTAATGGCCGACATCGCTCGGCTGCCGTTCGCCGATGTAGCGCCCACCATAGATCGTGGGCTGCACCTGCACGTTCTTCGCCAACCCCCATTCGCCTACGACGACGGTGTAGGAGGCATCGATGCCGTTGATGATGACGGGCACGCCGGGACGGCCTGGAATCACGATGTCGAAGCCCTCGCTGGCAAGCGCCGTCGCGGGCAGTCCGACCAAAAGCGCAAGCAGCGCGACAGCGCGCATAAGAGGGTCCCGGGTTGATCGGCCGAGAACCTATCCGATCACCACAGTCAGAGTGTTAAGGCAGGCCGCTGAAATTCCGGTAAGCCTAACGCGTAAGGATCGGCGGGCGCTCAAATGCGCTCGGCGGCGCTATCGAAGCGTTAACGGCAACCGGGCGGCGCCCATCGCATGACGCCTTGCTGCGCGGTTGCGTGGCAGCAAACAAACATCCTGCACGGGTTCACGTCGATGTGACCCTGCGGGCGACAAACCGCGGAACCACTGCTCCACGTCGTACTTACCCAAGGTCTCAACCACATGGAGCAAATGCCATGACGAGCCCCAAACTTCTTGGCGCGGCGGCCCTTTTCGCGTCCGCGCTGGCGACACCTGCCTTCGCGCAAACCATGACCGACAACCCCCGCTGCACGGGTCTCTTCCAGGACCCCGGCTGCCAGTACATGACTCCCGGCACGGCCGCCGATCGGCGCTATCGTCACCGCCACGCCGCCTATCGGCAGGCGAATCCGAATGATCAGACCGGCTTCTGGCCGGCCGATGCGGCTGGCGCTGTCGCCGGCGCCGCCGTCGGCACCGCGGCCGCCGTGACGGGTGCTGCCGTTGGCACTGCGGGCGCTATCGCAACAGCGCCGTTCGGAGGCTGGAACAACTCCTACGCCTATTATGACCAGGGCGGCCCCGCCTGGCACGGCGACTGGAACAGCTACGCCGCCCGCAACGGCATCGTTTGCAGGCCCGGCACCTGGATCAAAGGTGACGACGGCCGACGGCACCTCTGCCAGTAGGAGGTTCGCTTTCAGCTGAATGGTTCAGGCGGCCCTCGGGCCGCCTGTTTTTCAATGCTTGCGCGACTCCCCTGAAACAGCGCCGGCGGGTTCTGGCACTTTTCGGACAAGTCTGGTAAGGCGACCGCACACCAGCGGATCCGCCGGCACCAAACCGGCGGCTTTTCGTGGTCAAGTCGCCGGCTTAGCTCAGCGGTAGAGCAGCGGTTTTGTAAACCGAAGGTCGGGGGTTCGATCCCCTCAGCCGGCACCAATGACATCAACCACTTAGCCTCTGTCCGCCGCGACTGGATCTGGCCGGGGGGTCCCGCAGGGGGTCCCAATCTTGGGTTGATCGACTCCCTCTCCTTCGACCGCGTAAACGTGGGATGAACTCACTCAAGCGAGCGAGGTGATCCGATGACCGAACCTGAGTTGAGGGTGAGGAGCAGGGACGCATTCTTCGTGAGCGATGCGTGCGCAACGGTCGTGACCCTCGAGGCGCTGACGACCGTCATCCAGCGCCACCGCGTACTGACCACCAGCAAACGCATCTTCCTTCCCGAGATGCTCGCGGAGGTCACTACCGAGATGATTGCGGAGGCCGCCGCCATCGATGAGGCGCAGGGCAGCATGCCGCCAGCCAAGCTTGAAGACCTCAGGGCCGCGATCGAAGGCAGGTCTCACCAGGGCAACTACATGATCATGGACGGACGCGGACATTCAATAGTGTTGGACTGCCTCACCGAGCAGGGAAAGAGGGCAGCCCGGAGGGCATTCAGATGACCACCACTTCCAGCGCTCGCTGGGGATAACTCTGAAGGGAGAAGCAGGATGGAGCGATACGAATGCGGATATGAAGAGCTCGACCACGCCGTCGCCAAAGCCAGCAATGAGATCCGGTACTGGCATCAGCTCATGAAGTACCACCACTCCGAGCGATTGCGTATCTGCCTGGACTTCCTCCGCGACTTCATCGAGGAGTACGAGCACGCGTAGCCTCTGACCCGGGCCGCGAGGGTCTATATTGGCTGCCACAATCTCTGGTTGAAGAGAGGAGCAGCCACCATGAACGAAGTCCTCGCCGTATCCAGGATCGGCGCTGGTCGCAGCCTGCAGCGGGCGTTCACCGCCAGCGTGCTGGCCAAGATCCAGAACACCACCCCGGAGCGGGTGCTCAAGGCGAATTGGTCACGGGACGAGGGCGCGCAACTGATCCTTCGCGGTGCGGTCTCCCCCAGTGCTACTACTGGGGGATACCCGGCGACCGACGTGATCGGGGCCTTCCGCTCGCTCGCGCCCGGGAGCGCAGCGCTCGCGCTCCTTGACGCCGGCATGAAGCTGGAGCTGACCGGCGTCAACACCATCAAGGTCCCCAATCTGGCCTCGCAGCCACCGCGCTTCCCGTTCGTCGCGGAGGGTGCGCCCAGTCCGGTGGTCAGGCTCAACTTCGGCCAGACCACGCTCGGGCCCACTCGGAAAGTCTTGATCATCTCGGCGGTCACTGCGGAGATCGAGAACGCCACGCCGGACAGCGCATCCACCGTCATCGGAAGAGTGCTGGCGGACAGCGCCAACGCATCGATCGACTTCGTAGCATTCGATGCCACCGCTGGCGACGCCGTCAGACCTCCCGGACTGCTCTTCGGCGTGAACCCCATCGGCGCTGCCGCCGTGGGCACGGACGCGATGATCGATGACCTCGCGGCGCTCGTTGCGGCGATTGGGGCGGCTGGCGTTGACCCGACGACCGTCGTGTTCGTCGCGCCCCCGCGAGAGAGCACAATCATCAAGCTCAAGGCCGGTCCAAAATTCGACTACGAGGTATTTCCAACGCTGGGCCTGCCCGCCCGGAGCGTCGCGTGCTTCGCGCCATCCGCGATCTACTCGGGCTATCAAGACCAGCCGACGATCGAGACCGCGAAGGACGCCACGCTTCACTTCGATGACAGCGTGCCCAAGGAGATCGTCAACTCCGCTGGGGTCGTGGCCGCGCCCACGGAGAGCATCTTCCAGGGCGAGAAGATCGCCATCAGGGTCAGGGCGAGATGCGCGTGGGCCGTGGCTCCGGGCGGAGCCCAGGTCGTCAACAATGTGAACTGGTGATCAGGAGGGCGAGCCATGAGCAGCGAGGCAGAGCGGGTCATCGCGGAGGCCAGCGAGACCATCGCGAGGGTGGATCGCCGCAAGCATGAGCAGGGCCGCGACTCCTCCGTCGACCGGTGGAGGCGAGAGATGTCCATCCTCGAGGAGGCCAGGGAGGCGGAGCGGCAGCGGATCGGGTTCATCGAGCGGCTGCACGAGAGCACGCAGAAGATGCAGCGGGAGGTCGCGATGGGTCTCTCCGCGGTCGGGCAGATCGCCGAGAAGCTGGCCGACCGGATCACAGATCTGGAGGACCAGGTCGCGGAGCTTCGCACCAAGCTGGCGATCAGCGAGGCGCGAATCACGGACCTGAACGCCCGCCACGCAGGTGAGTCAAATGACTCACCTGGGGCCACCGTTCTGGACCTGCCCAATCCGCTGAGCAAGCGGAGGGCGTGAGCAATGAGCGGGGCGAGCGGAAGGCAGCCCGCCTCGACCCTGGTCGGACCCAGCTCCGACTGCCCGCCGATGGTTGCCCCTGTCGGCGGGCACTCCAAAAGCTTGGTCACTTGCGATCAGACCATCCGATCGGCGAGGTCCCAGTCCACCCCATCCTCGCCGAAGGAGAACAACCCCGACAGCCCGCTCGCGCGACATCCTGCGAGCGGGCAACCACTAGGGAGAGAGCGATGGAGCGACCTAAGTACGTGATCGAGAGCAGAGAGGACGTGATCAGAGAGCTGTTCGAGAAGGCGCGCAAGTCGTATCCGAAGTGGAGCCACATGGCGTTGCTCAGACTGGTCTGGGCGAAGCGACCCGCTGGCACAACCGTCAACGAGATGCTTCGCATAGCTGAGGAGTTCAAGCGATGACTGCGGCGGACAATCTACCGACGAGATTGCGCAACATCCTCTCGCGCCAGCCGCAGACCGATGCGGAGATCGAGGACTTCATCGATGACCTGGAGAAGGTCATCAGGGGCATCGAGCAGGTTCAGATCGACGCGTCTCGGGAGCGGTTCAGAAGAAGGGCCGCCTCGATGTAGGGACTGCCAGAGTCGGGTAGGACGCTGGCACTGAGCGGGTGCAGTGAGTGAGACCCTCGTGCTGCGTCCGGGTCCTTTCACCTCCCGCTCATGAACCTGATCTTCCAGATCGCCGCGGCCTCGTTCGCGCCGGGGTTCTTTGCGCCCTGGGGCGGAAGGTTGTGCTGGCCGCCGTACTCTGCGCGCAACCCTGGGGTATGGGGTGGGCCGAGCGACGCGCAGGCAAACCGGGGCGGGGAAAAAAGCCGTGCGGACACGTGTGCCACGTTAGAGCCAGCGGCCCGATCCGGCCTTGGTGACCCGAGTCTCGTCTGCCTGCCGGCATAGGTCGACACCAGACTTAAGCTGACGCCTGATTTCGCTACGCGCCGCCTCGAGAGATTCAGGCGAAGTCGTTGTCAAAGTCTGATCACCACGGTCCCGCCCGGACTGAGCATCCAGGCAGTCGACCCGGTAAGAGGCAGAGTACAACACCGGCGGAGGCGGAGGCGGAGGCACGGAGACAGTTGGTGGTTTCTTCTCGTCATCATCCCTGCAGTCCTGAGGATGGCCCCAACATACAGGCAGCGCCTCGCCGGGATTCTTCAGGACCGACTCCAAAGTTTTTCCAGCCGACTTAGCAATTTTATCAACCGTCCCTTTGGCGGCATCAATCACGAGGCCGCCGATATCGACGGCATGCGCCGCTTGCTCGGCACCTAACAGGACCGCAAGAGCAACCAAGATACGAAAGAGTAATGTGACCACGTTTAGCTCCATCATTCGATCAACGAGGTGTTTCGCTCTCCCAGCATTGCACCTGGCAATGAAGGACAAGCCTTTTGAAGGACAAGCCTTTTCAGTAGCTCGCGCCGGCGTTGGACTGCCGGTAAAGACCATAAAAGCCCGATCCGTCGTTGCTAATGGCGTTCCAGCATGAGCTTGATTGCGGTCGCCGCGTATGGCGTGCCGCTCTTTGTGGTGTAACCAGCCGCAGCCAGCTCGGCAGAAATCTCGCACAATGATCGCTTGCCGCCTTTGTCACAGTTGGTTCCGTCGAAATCCCAGGTGCCCAAATGGGCACCCTGGTTCCGTCGGAAATCCCAGAGGAACATCAAAGGGTTATTCGCCGGAGAAGGTTATTCTCGCGGAACTGGGCGGGGCTTGAGATGCCGCTAAGCCCTTGATCATGAACGGTTTTTCTATTGAGGGAACTCCAAATTTTCGTTCAAAATCAATACGTTACTAACTCTGGAATTTCGCGCCGCCGCGGTCCAATTTCTGGGAGGGAATTATTTTCTAGAAGGCCCCCCTCCCCGTGAATTTCATTCCCCGCGATAGAATAATCTTCTAGGAACCGTGAGGAGGTTCCATCGCTAGGGAAGGCCAAGGAGAGCGGGTCGCAGAGGGCCTAGTCTACCTAGGGCAGGGGCAGGAAACACCCATGGGCCGCGCTCCATGGGCCTGCTCTTAGAGGGCAGATCGCCTGAAAAAGGCTGCGATGGCCTCTCCTAGTATCTGCTTACCTTCCTGCGTGCAGGCCGCGGCCACCTGCGCCTCGCTCGCGATCCCGACCCGCAGGAGGAGGTCTAGGATGGGCCCATCGACCTCAACCGGGACAACCATCCTGCCCTGCTTGAGCCGGGCCTTGTAGCGCCGCCTGCGCTCTGCCAGCAGATGGGCCTGACGGGCAGGCAACTTTGCGCCAGGTAGGGTTTCCCCTAAAGGGGAAAACCCGACCCGTCGCAGTCCTGTTGCTCCAGAAAGACGACTCGTTTGCGCCGGGTCAAAACCCGTCCCAAACCCTTCAACCACAGGCACTTCCTTCATTTCTGCCTCCTCTCAGGTGCGCCGGGTTTTCAAAGCTGGCGCAGTTGCGCCGGGTTTTAAGCCGTCGCAGACCAGTTCCCTGCGACCACGAAGGTCCTCTCCTTGCGCGAGCCAGGGTCGTGGGCGCTGACCTCTTCCAGGGCGCGCCTCTTCTTCAGTTCCTTGACGGTCCGCTTGACCCTTTCCAGGTCCTCCTCGCAGTCCAGACCCAAGACCCTGGCCACGGCCTTGCCGACCCACATCTCAGCGGTCGGGTAGTCGCGCCATCGGGGCTCGGTCCCGACCTCATCCATGATCTCGCGGATGATCTCGGGCGAGAGCTCGACCGCCGCCTTGCCCGGGTGGGTCCACTGCTCCACGACGCCGACGCTGTCCCCGAACAGCGGCGGGCAGTTGTCGATCTCTACGCTGGCCACGTGGTACCAGTCGGACTGGTCGCTGGGCGGCGAGAAGTTGCGCTTGCCGGAAAAGCACCTGAAGTAGTTTCGCGCCTCGTCGAGCTTGAGCAGCCTCGCCTCATCCTTGGTCATGACCTCGAGTACGCGAACGGAGCGAAGGGCGTCGATGAGCGCCTTGGCGCCGCGAGCGGAGTCGACCGATGCGCCGTCCCCGTTGGTCTTGCGGAAGTGGTGCCACAGGTGGATGCCGCAGTTGGTCGGCGCGGCCACGTCCTCGAAGCACTCGATCACCTGCTCCATCTCGTTGTTGTTGTTCTCGTTCACGCCGTGGCTGCGGATCAGGCTGTCGATCGACAGCACGTCGATCTGGTGCTCGATTATGACGCGCCTCAGGGCGTTGATGATCAGATCGTTGCGCACCACCTGACCTGACCTCATCGCCTCGGCGACCTTGATCCTGAGCTCGCCCTTGGCCTTGACGATCAGCCGACCTCCGATGTCCTCGGGAGTCAGCCCATAGTGCTTCATCGCTGCGGCGATCCGCTTGTCCATCGTGTTGCGATTGTCCTCCAGATTGACCACCAAGACCCTGAGCGGTATCTGCGGGACCCTGTCGTGGGTCAGCTGCTTGGCGCCGGCCATGGCCAGCGCCTCGACGATGCTGAGGCTGCTCTTGCCGGTGCCGCTCATGGCCGCGGTGGCGGCCACCTCGCCGCGAAGGAGGTGGGTGCCGAGCAGCCACTGGTACGGAGCTATGTCCCGCTCGGCCGGGAAGTCGTGCGGCTCTATGGTGATCTCGCCCTCGGCCGGGACCTCGCGGCACAGCGCGATCAGTTTCTTGGGGTCGCCTCCGTAGCCGAGCCAGTCGCTGACGTCGTGGCCGGCCTGCGGCTCCTTTGCGAACTTCAGTCTCGCCGGATCGAGCGACTTCCACAGGTGAGCGGTCGGAACGACCCTGATCGACTTGGCGACGGAGACCAGAGCCTCGCGGGAGGCGGCGCTGAGCTTCTTGCCGTCCTCGTCGTGGTCCTCGAGGATGATGATCTCGAATCCGGTGAGCGCGGCAGCGCACTCCGCGGTCCACTTATGACTGATCACGGTGGTGGCCAACAGGCCGGCCTTGGCCAGATCATCGGCGTTCTTCTCGCCCTCGCAGACCAACACGGTTGCGCCGGGCGCGGCTCGCATGATCGCGGGCCACCGATAGATCACCCAAGCCGCCATCGACGCTCTGCGCGAGCGTTGTTTCGAATGGCGGCACCGTTGCGCAGCTAGGGAGGTTGGATCGCTGCTTGACCAGACTGCTTTGGCAGTCTCGATGTCCGGCCCCTTGAGCGCGGCGGGCAGACCGCTTCATTCCCAAAGGCCCTTGTTATTTCTCCGATGCAACCAACCTGCACCGGCGAGCCAGGAAATAGTCTACTCCTGTGGTTCTGGCTGTCCACTTTCCCATTTTTCGTTCTTGGGGGATTTTTTCTTCAATCTTGAAAAAATTAGGAGCGCAACCGGAAGGCCTGCGGAATCGCTACATGTAGAAGCTGTAGCTGACCTGCGGCTTCTCGGTCGGGCTGACGTACTTCATGATGTCTCCGATTTTCCGGGCGCACTCAAGCGTGATCGGCAAACGACCGTCCATCTGAGTGTTGTTCCAGTTCATCTTCGTCAGCCCCAGTATCTCGTCGCACAGACTCTCGAGCGACGAATCCTGCTCGTAGACGGTGATCTTTAGCGGATTGGGTACATACATGCCGGGGTATGTCTTGTAGAAGTCGACTGTACCCCGCGTGTAGAGCACCCCCTCGGTTTCGGATATCGTCAGGAGTGTCCCACGCTTCGGCGGATAGTCCTTGTCACCGAACAGCCTGATATCAGTGTCCGTTATAGCGACGAAGTCTTTCGATCGAATGCCTTTCTCGTCGAGCGCCCGAAGGAAACCCTTCGCTCGCTCTCCCGAAAGTGGCTCGACTTGTGGATCACAATCCGAGCCGGCATGTGCTCGAGCGCGCGGTCATACTCGTCCAGTGCGTCGCGCAGTAACTCGTAGGCCTGATCCTCGCTCAAATACGGATGACGGTTCTTCTTATCGATCGACACCGGCGTACCGCGAAGAATGATCCCGTGCCCAAACTCGTCGAAAACCTGGGCTAGGCTCGACGATATCGTTTCCCCGTCGCGACTCTTGTAGAAGCCGATGCCGATGTAGCACGACCGCAGCTTTGCCGTGTCCTCGACGAGCCGCCATGGGATCGTCCTGTTGCCCTTGTAGTAGAGCGCTGTGCAGAAGTTCCACGCCTTCGTGGCCGGATCCTGTTGGTCGCCCGCCTGCTTGGTAATGAGGATGGTCTTTTCGCGCACCAGCTGCAGCGGGGTGCCGAGGTGCATGCTTCTTGCCTTCAGGATGCGCCTGAAATTGTGTTCGAGCTCGCTCTCCTCCGAATCGTCGTCGCCTGCCGCAGTCGTGATGGAATCGAACATCTCGTTCGGCATGACGCAGACGATTACGTCAACCGATCTGTTCTCCGCGAGGAAGCGAATTTGCTCGTAGTAAAGTTCAACGGCCCGCTCCACCCGCTCCGCGCGGGACGCGAGCTTCACGACTCCCGAAATATCCGATTTCTTGAGGGTGCGGGTGTACTGGGGAGAATTGATGAGCCTGGTCAGAAATCCGTAGTCCTGGTTGATGCCGCCGAAGCCTCGGAAGAGGTTCTTCAGCTTGGACTCCTCCTTGCGCTCGATTCCATCCCGACATCTCTCCAGCCACTCGTCTAGAAGGTCTATTCCCTCTCCGCGCCCAACCACCCCGATCCGCAGTTCGGTCCGACGAAGTTCGTCCCGCTTATCGTAGACGCCCAAATGCTCGATCCCGGTGCGGGGACAGATATGCGTGCCCGTACCAAATTCTAGCAGCGGTTCGGGAAGCGTCGTGAGCTTCATGCCGCCGTTCCTCCTGCTACGTGGGCAACGTCCTCGTCGTCGTCATCGACAGGCTCCGCGTCGTCATCGACTGGCTCCGCCTCGTCGGTCTCCTGCACGTTGAATTCTACAAGGGAGAGGAAGCGGAGCTGATAGTCATCGTCCTCGCTCTTGTTGGCGCCGGATAGGAAATATGCGACGAAGCGGACCATGTTCCGGACACTCGAGTTGTGCTCGAGTCGCTTCTGCCGCGACAGGAGATCATCGTGCCAGTTCGAGCGGCGGTAGCCGTCGTAAGAGTAATACCAGCTCGGCACGATCTGCGCATACCAAGCGTCATCCAGCTTCGTGAACGTCAGGTCGAACGAAAGATGCCGGTGGTGGGCGACCTTCGTCGGGTCCTTCTTCTGGTATTTGACCTCATAGACGCGACGGATCGCGGTCTTCTTGCCGACCCAGGTCTCCTTGCGCTCCAGCTGCCCCTCCTCGGTGGGCCCGAAGAAGAAGAACCCATCCTTCGAGTGCATACGCACATGGTGCTGCTTCAGCTGCTCCCGCGTCTCGGCTGAGAGAAGCTGCTTCAGGATGTTCACGTTGTCCAACTCGGGGGAGTCGGCCAAATCCGAGACGCCCAGCCGCTCGACCGAGCCCTCGTCGACCACGCTGATCAGGCCGCACTGTTCGATGTCTTGGAAAGAGAAGAGCTTGTTGTCGTGGCAGACCCACGCGTCAGTCTCCACGCCGTTCAAGAGCAGCGCCATCTTGACGACCGACTTCCTGCTCCGCGCTTTGCCTTTATAGTCGAGCTTCGTCTTCGCCTGCGCGATCACCTTCTTATCGTCGATCGTCAACTCGGCCACATAGACGGCCTCGGGTAGCCTGATCTGTTGAAGATTGGACGTGATGGCCGTCGGTGCGGCAACGCTCTCCGAGCTGTAGCTGATGTAGGCATCGACCTCGCCCAAAATGTGCTTGAACTCGGACAGCACACGTTCCTGCGCCGCAAGCCGCAGACCGGACACTTCGCCGAGAAGGTCGCCGAGATCGATGATATGCTTCTTGCAGTTGAAGGCGAACTGGTCGGTCAAAAGCTCGTTCACCGACGCTTGGCTGTAGGACGACTGCTTCTTTCCGAGCATGAGGATGAAGAGCTCGTCGAATGTGTTGAAATAAGCCCGGTCC
This sequence comes from Bradyrhizobium sp. UFLA05-153, assembly GCF_054185185.1. Taxonomy (NCBI): domain Bacteria; kingdom Pseudomonadati; phylum Pseudomonadota; class Alphaproteobacteria; order Hyphomicrobiales; family Nitrobacteraceae; genus Bradyrhizobium; species Bradyrhizobium sp. UFLA05-153. The sequence continues at coordinate 52,730 of NZ_JBBIAM010000045.1, read as the reverse complement.
ATGAACTGCCGAACGGTGAACTTCACCTTTTCGAGCGTCGTCGTCGACGTTATCTGGAACGCCACGCGGTCGTGGTCGTCGCCGAGATCGATGCCGGGAAAGTTCTTTTGCTTGCGGTTCAGATTGGTGAGGTGCGGGAGGTTGTAGACCGATTTCAGGATGGGGATGAAAGCATCCTCCAGTGCCAAGTTGATGTCGGTCCGCCCCTGGGAGGTCGCCAACTCAACCTGAAGGATGATTCGGCTGACCACGTCGCGGAGCTGGTTCTCAACCTCGAGCTGCCTCATTCCGTGCCCCATCCTGCAAACGACCCATCACTAGTAATGGGCACGCAGAGGGAACATTTCAAGGGCTGGGTTCAACCAATGGATGCAATGGTCGAGCTATGAGGTTAAGAGGGCCAGGTGAAGCGCCCACGCATCGAGCGCCTGTCGCTTCTGCTCTCGATACTCACTCAGGTTGTAGACGCCGGCGATCCCGCCCCGGCCCTTGCCGCTGAGGTGGTTCAGGATCGCCTCGACGACCTCGATCCGGACGTTCAGCTCCTCCGCCAGCATGGTCGCGGTTGTGCGCCTCAAGTCGTGCAACCTCCAGGCCGGGAGATCGCCCATCGCGAGATCGAGCCGCCGCTTGATCTTGCTCCACCCGGAGACGGGCCGCCGGCCCATGGTGGTCGTGAACACGAAGCCGCCGCTGCGAGGCTGGCGCAGAATGATCGATCTGGCCATGGGCGAGAGCGGGATGACGAACGGCTCACCGTTCTTGGTTCGCTCCCCGGCGAGCGTGATCGAGCGGCCGTCGTCGGTGAGCTCGGACCACTGAAGCTCGGAGACTTCGCGCAACCTCGCGGCCGTCAACGCCAGCAGTTTGAACACATCGCCGAACGGCGGGGTCACCGCGTCGGTGGCCGCCCAGAAGGCCTTGAGCTCCGAGTGGCTGAGCACCCGCCTCCTGGCCGCCGGAGGCTTCGGAGGCTCGATGCCCAGCATGGGATTGACCTTGATCCGCCGCTGCGCTTTCAGCCACCCAAACAGAACACTCAGCGCCGAGTGCATCTTTCGCGCCCTCGAGCTCAACTGGGCCTTCTTCTTGACCCCGAGGCCGCCGATCCCTCCCCTCGCGTGGTCGATCACCTGCCAGAGCTCATCCTCGGTGATGCTGGTCACTGGTCGCTCGGCCCACCGCTTGGCCAGCCCGCCCGGGACCGGGTTGAGTTCTGGGTCGAGGCCCAGCAGTCGCGTGGTCTCCCGCCTGCCCCTTAACTGGCTGACGTGCCGGGTGACGTGGTCCCGGCAGCAGCGGAGGAAGGAGTCGCCGTCGTCGTTCCGCTGGAGCACGGTCCTCGGGTCCAGGCCCCGCTCCCTGGCCTCGTTCATCTGAGCGCCGATCAGCCTGGCCTTCGCCTGGGTCATGGTCTGGGGGGAGCCCAGGCGGATCTTGTCCTTGGCGCCCTTGGTCCCTCGCCGGCGCCACTTGTAGTACCAGGCCCGCCCACCGGTTGGCTGGACCGTTAGGTACAGGCAGTCGCAGCCGGGAACCTGGTGGTCCTTTCGCTCAGAAGTTGCCTCAATTTTATTTGCGTCAAACTGGTTCGAGCCTGCCATTCTGGGGGTCCTCCGGGGGGTCCTATTTCGGCACCGGCGATCCCTTTGTTATATCACGATTTCTGGTCTTTCTTTTTACATTTTCTTTTTCTTTCAATCATTTATACAGCTTTCTTCGGGCCGCCGGGCCACCGACGATATCTGGGGCCAAGGGTTTTGTAAACCGAAGGTCGGGGGTTCAATCCCCTCAGCCGGCACCACTTCGCCCAACTGAAAATTATACCTTGGCTCGGCAAAGGTTTCAGTCGCGACGGCCTCATGTCAGAAGATTTCTCTCGGCTCGACGAGTTTTTTCACGCGAAAGTCGATGCGCCTGACGAGGCTTTCGATCTGATCTTCATGTTGGACGCCGATGACTGGGTGGCGCTCGATCTAGCTTGGTCAGAACGACCAGCGCATTGGCGGCGAGACTGTGCCTATGTACTCCATTATGGGCCACCCGCGGGATGCATACCTCTCTTGCAGCGAGCGATCTTTGATCTTGAAGAGGATGTCGCGATTGAGGCGGCGATTAGCCTGTCCATCCAATTACGTGAGACGGGACACACGAGTGTTTCTGAAAATGTTGGAGCCAAATTCATCGAACTCGCGGGGCGCCCCGATGCAAAGGACCATGAGGAGCTGCAGCAATTGGTGAGAACCATCGACAGCCTTTGACGTCCGACCGCCATCGAGGAACGCTCCGTGCGGACCGCGGGTTCAATCCCACTCAGCCGGCAGCAGCTTCCCGGCCGAATACTGGCCTGCTCGCCTCATCCATCCGGCTTGACTGTACTGGCGGCGCGATCGCGCAGCAGGTCGGCTTCGAGATCGAGGACGATGTGTTGCAACAGACGCGCGGCAAGCGGGTCCGTCACCTCCTGCGCCAAAATCCTGTAGCGGGCGATCTCGCTTTCACGCTCGTCGAAACCTGCATCTGTGACCATCGCTGCACCCTCCCAGCAGACTGACGCGAAGGGCCCGCAGATCGTTTCGCTAGAATTTTCCGATCATTTTTCATGGTTCACAGCTCGTAAATAATGTCGACTGGCGTTCGTCCCGCAGCAGGACAGTCTCGAGACGATCAAAAAAAACGGCCTCAGCATCTGGGGGCCCTGGTGGAGGCTTAATGCTGAGGCCGCACGTCCGCGCCGGTGTCAAAACGGCACGCCGGCAAGCTGCTCTGCTTCGCGGGTTCCCGCACTTGCTTATGTGAATCCGGTTGCGCCCCGCTCATGAGCCACAGGCGCCCAACTTCACTTCCCCACCTCAAACGCCAGCAGCACGTTACCGGCGGTGCCACTCCATTGGCCGTAACCAGAGTTGGTGTAGAGCATGCCGTCGACGATCACCGGGCCCGGGCCATCGATCGCACCTCCGAACGCCGGAACGCCATTGACGGCCTTGTAGTCCCGCGAGGTGTCGAACTCCCAGAGCAGCTTTGCATCCGCCGTCGCATAGGCGCGCAAGTAACCGCTGACGCCGCCGGAAAACACGACGCCGGGAATGACGCTGATTGCCGCCGACAGCGCGGGGCTGCATTGCGGGCGCCTGCCGCAAGGCACCGGCGCCACCTCCGTCAAGACCTTGCCGCTCGCGAGATCGAGCGCGAACAGGCCGCCGCCTTGCGTGGAGTCCAGCCGCCGCGTGCCGTCGCGCAGGAAGCGCACGTCGGAGAGCGCGACATAGATGCGGTCCTGGTCTGCAGCCGAGCCCCATTCGGTGCCGCCGAGCGGGCCGCCCTTGCCGATCCGCGTCTGCCAGAGGATCTTGCCCTCGTTATCCGGATCGAGCGCATGCACGACGCCGGACTTTTGGCCGATGACGATGACGCGCTTCCCGTCGTGCAAGGTCACCAGGATCGGCGACTGGCCGAAATCATGATCCGGCCCGTGATCATCGGGACAATTGGTCTGGTTGGCACCGAAGCAGGCCACGACGAAGGCGTCCTTCGGCGACGCCTGCTGCTTCCAGAGCAGCCGTCCCGTCGCAAGCTCGAACGCAAGCACCGCATCGGCGGTCGCGGCTGGCGGGTTCGAATAGGAATTGCCTGTCGCGACATAGATCGCGTTGCGCTGCGTGTCGATCGTCGGCGCCGACCAGATGGCGGCCCCCGATGGGCCATAGAGCTGCGTGCCGCGCGCGTTCCTCGTCGTTGGATGCGGCACCTCGGGGATCGTGTCGGCCTTCCAGATCAGCTTGCCCGTCGCAGCCTCCAGCGCGACGAGGCTGCCGCGGAAGGTGCAGCATTCATAGCTCGGCTCCGATCCGGCCACCTCCTCCAGCGAGGAGACCGGCACATAGAGCACGCCGGAATGGAACACCACCCCGCCGGTGATCCGCGCGGCTGGATGCTCCTCCACGTTCACCTTCCAGATCAGCGCGCCGGTCAACGCGTTGACGGCATAGGCATTGGCGCGGCCATCGCCGAAGAAGACGGCGAACTGATCCGTGCCCGGGACCTGTCCGAAGCTGATCGACCCGCGAACCGCAAGGTCGCTCGCAAACGTCCACAGCGTGCAGCCGCTCTTCGCATCGAGTGCCCGCACCTTTCGATCGGGGCCACCGACGAACAACAGCCCGCCGACGACCGTCGGCTGCGCAAAGGAGAGCGTCGCGCCGGGAAATGCATACGCCCATTTCAACGTCAGGTGCGGCACCTGTTCTGCCGTCAACCCGGCCATCCCGGCCGGCTGGAAGCGGCTGTTGTTGAGATCGGCGCCCCAACCATTCCAGCGCGGCCCGTCGATGCTTTTCGGAAAGGCGGTGAAGGCTTGCGTGCAGTGGCCCGACGCGTCGGCGGCCGCAGCCGCGCTGCTCACGGCCGCTTTGCCGGTGACGAAGGATGCGATCGCCTTGCGCTCGTCATCGTTGCGCCCCCGCATCATCGCCGCCATGCTGCCGGTGCTGAGCGCCGCCAGCACCTGCTCGAACGACATCGCCTGCATCGCGCTGCGAGGCGGCACCCGGCTCTGCGCTTCGCTGCTATCGTGGCATTGCGCGCAATGTGCGGCATAGAGCGCGGCGCCATCCTGCTGCGCGATCGCAGGGGCGCCGCAAGAGATCAGCAACAAGGCCACGATCGCGTTCAGCTTCATCGTTCCCCCCGGCAAGAGCAGCGAAGCGAAATCCCGTCACGCAAGACGAAGTGTAGTGCGAAGCCGGTGGAGGATGCAACCGACGTTGCGGCGAGGCGCGTCACACAGCCTTCGCAATGTCTCCTGCCTCACTGGACAGATCGGCAAGCCGCCACAGCCCGAGGCTCTTGTCCCGCCAGCCGCCTCCGCTCTCCTCGCAACGCTCGTTGATCAGCTCCAGCGGCGCCGGCCAGGCGAACGGCGCCCGCTGGAGATTCAATGCGCGCCAGTCGCCATCCTCGCAGTCGAGGTTGTCCTGCCATTCCGGAAACGTGGTGGCCAGCAGGAAACGTGCACCGCTGGCGCGGAAACGTCCCAGGGCGCGGGAGATGTTCTGAAAGCTCAGATGCACCAGGCAATCCCTGCACAGAATGATGTCGGCCTGCGGCAGCTCATCTCGCGTAATGTCGGCGCTGATGAAACGGCCCAGCAGCTCGCCCTGCTCCACCCGCCGGCGGTTGCCTTCGATCAGAGACGGCACGATATCGACGCCGATATAGTCGACTTCGAGCCCGCATTTGCCGATCCAGCCGGCATCCCCGCAGGGCGCATCGAGCAGCGAACGCACGCCGAGGCGTCGGAGCAAAGGCGGCAGCGCTACCTTGATCGCGGCGGTGGCCGGGTCTTCGGAGCCGAGCCCCGACACCGAGGTCGAAGCGCCCCACAGATTGGTGCGGACGATGCGCTCGAACCGTCCGGCAAGATCGAGACCGGCAAAATTCTCGCGGTCGGCGAGGAAGCGCTGGTGAGCAAGCACGGGCGGACGATCGGGGATCATCGGCAAGACCTCGAGAAAAATGTACGGTCAAATTTCCGTCGCGGGTGCACTATACAGGCGGCGCTTCCCGATCGGAATTCCGCTTGAAGAGAGCTGAGTGATGATCACGCGACGAACCACCCTTGCAGGCCTGGCCTTGCTCTCGCTGTCGCCAGCGGCGCGCGCCGAGCCCGGCAACGACGCCATGACGCGTTATGCCGCGGAGGTTTCCGGAAAACGCCCCGCAGTGATCCTGCAGCACGGCTCGCGTGGCATCGAGCTCAGGCGGCGCGCCTATGAGCGATATGCCGATGCGACGCTTTCGGCCAAGGGCATCGATGCCTATTTGCTCCGCTACATGACTGAGCACGACACGGCGACGCTCACGTCCAAGACCAGCACGAAGGCGAGCCGCGAGACTTTCGAGACGAAGCGGTTCGACGGCTGGTCGGACACGGTCTCCGCCACCGTGACAGCCATCCTGGGGCAGCCCGACAGCTCGGGGCGTATCGGCCTGCTCGGCTTTTCGCTCGGCGGCTTCATCGCCGCCAACACAGCCGCGCGCGACGAGCGCATCGCCGCGCTCGCCGTGCTCTATGGCGGCATGCCCGATGCGATGGCCGGCAAAGTCAAGCACCTGCCGCCGACGATCGAATTGCACGGCGAAGCCGACCAGAACGTTTCGATCGCCAACGGACGGAAATTGATCGAGCTTGCGAAGTCCGTCGGTGCGGAGACCGAGTTCGTACCCTATCCCGGCAAGCCGCACGGCTTCGACTTCTCCGACACCGATCCGATGACCACCGATGCGATCGACCGCGTCAGCAGGTTCTTTCAGGCGCGGCTCGCCAGCTAGATGACACAGCGCGATCAAGCCGGCTTCTGCCACTCCATGATTTGGAAATACGGCACGCGGCGATGCATCGCGTTCCTTTCGGGATCCCCGCCCATGGGCTGAGGCTCGCTGAACAGGCGCAACTGGAGGCCGTGATCGAGCAGCAGCGTCATGTATGTGCTCAGTGGACGGTGCCAGTTCTGGATCCGGATGCCGCGCCAGGCGACCCAGATCGCCCGCTCGTCCATGTAGTGATCGATCGGGAAGCGCAAGGTGCCCTCGCCGTCGCTGATCCATCCATCCGGCTGGCCGGCGGTGTTGAAGCTCGTCAAATTGGCGATCAGGAGCGTGCCGCCTGGCCGCAGCGCCGCCACCATCTTCGCGATTCCCCTGCCGAGATCCGGTATATCGATCAGGCTGAGATAGCTGACCACCAGATCGAAGAACGCATCGACATCCATCGTTTCGGCGCGGCCGAGCCGATAATCGCCATGAGGGTCCAACTCTCTGGCGCGCGCGAGCAGCGCCTCGGTCGGGTCGATGCCGGTGGTGGCGATGCCGGCGCGCTGCATGATGCGGCAGAAGCGCCCCTCACCGCAGCCGACATCCAGCGCACGGTGGAAGCCGCGTCCCTCGATCCGAGCCCACATCGGCGCGTCCAGCACGAAGCGGCGGCCATAGTCGCCCTCGTCCCCCTGCTCCACGATCCATGCAGACGCGGAAGCGGCCCAGCCGTCGCTGACATCGTCGCTCATGGCTTGACCTTCAGGAATGGATGTTGGCCGCTTACTTCGCGGAGCGGCCATTAACCACACGTTGGATCGAAGTTCAACATGAGCTAACATGCGCACCGCATGCGCCCCTATTCCAACCAGGAGAGAGCCAAGATCACCGCTGGTGCGGTCGCGGCCGTCGTCGCGACGGGCATGCTGTTCGTGGTCGTGTTGGCTCTGCTGATTGCGCCATAAGGTCTGCGGCGCCGGCGGCGCAAGGCCGCCGGATCACAAGAGCCCGACTAACCGGCGCGCACCGTCGACAGGAATTTGCCGACTTCGAGCTTCAGCCGGTTGCTGTCGGTGGCCAGCATCTTCGCGGTCGAGAGCACCTGCGAGGAGGCCGAGCCGGTCTCAGCAGCGCCGCGCTGCACGTCGCTGATGTTCGTGGAAACCTGCTGGGTGCCGTGGGCGGCCTGCTGAACGTTGCGTGCGATCTCCTGCGTCGCGGCGCCCTGCTCTTCCACCGCCGCGGCTATCGTCGAGGAGACTTCCGACAGCCGCTCGATGGTCGCGGAGATCTCACGGATCGCCGTCACCGAATCCTGGGTGGCGGTCTGGATGCCGGAAATCTGCTGGCTGATCTCGCCGGTCGCCTTCGCGGTCTGCTCGGCCAGCGACTTGACCTCAGAGGCGACGACCGCAAAGCCGCGGCCGGCCTCGCCTGCGCGCGCGGCCTCGATGGTGGCGTTCAGCGCGAGCAGATTGGTCTGGCCGGCAATCGTGTTGATAAGCTCGACGACGTCGCCGATCCGCGTCGCCGCGGTCGAGAGCTGGCTGACCCGCTCGGTTGTCGAGCGCGCCTGGCCCACCGCATCGATCGCCATCCGCGCGGATTCCTGCACCTGGCGGCTGATCTCGTTGACCGAGGACGACAGCTCCTCGGTCGCGGTGGCGACCGACTGGACGTTGCCGGTGGCTTCACCCGAGGCCGCCACGACGACCGACGTCAGCTGCTGCGCGCGCTGCGCCGTGGTCGCGAGCGTGGAGGAGGACGCTTCGAGCTCGGTGGAGGCGGAGCCGACGGTGTCGATGATCTCGCCGACCGCGCGCTCGAAACCGTCAGCAAGGTTGAACATGTCCTGGCGGCGCTGCGCGGCGGCCTGCCGCTCGGCGTCCTCCTGCGCCTTCTTGAGCCGCTCGACCTCGAGCGCATTGGTCTTGAAGATCTCGACCGTCTTCGCCATCTCGCCGATCTCGTCGCGGCGATCCTTCTCGGTCACCTCGGTCGAAAGATCGTTCCGGGCCAATCCCTCCATCGCGAGCTTGAGCCGGGCAATCGGCTGCGACATCGCCTTGAGGCCGATGAAGAGCGCGATGACGACGCCGAGCAGCAGACCGGCGGCGCTGACGCCGATCACGGTCCTGATCGAGGCATGTGCCCCAAGGCCGATCTCCTCCTTGCGCTTGGTGACGAGCGCGCCGTTCTGAGCTACGAATCTCGCGATGTCGGCGAGCGCTGTATCCATCAGAGGATCGCACTCCTTGTGCGCGCGGTCGGCAGCCTTGGCATTCTCCTCCGACGTGCTCGCCCTGGCACCGGCTTCGAGCACCGGGTCGCACACGGCAAAGACGCCCTTCAACTTGTCGCCGATAGCGCGAAGTTCTCCGGCGTGGCCCACATCTTCCTTGATCGCTGCGTCGAGAAAGCCTGCGATCGGATCGCGGTTCTCGCGCGCCGTCTTCAAACGCCTTGCATTGCCCTCCTCGGTCGTCTCCGTCAGCGTCGCGTAAAGCGCCGCGTGATAGGTCTCCATCCGGCGTTGCGCGCGCGTGAGGTTGAGCGCCGCCGACTGTGCGTCCGACAACTCTGCATAGCCCTCCACCGTCGAGGAAAGCTGGACGGCACTGAATGCCGCTACGCCCAGGAGCGCACAGCCCAGCGCGGTAACGATCAGGCCGACCTTGAAGACAATCTTCAGATTATTCAAAAAGCTCATCGCAACTTGTCCGGTTAGAGCCAACGGCGTGGAACCCGGCAGGGAACCCGACCAATGGAACCCAACGGACGTTAAAATTTGATACAATATGCCGCGCGTAAAATTACGGGAAAATAGCATTTGGCCCAAGCTTCGTAAGCTTCGTGTAAGCTTTCTATGGCTGCGGCGACATCGACCGGATCGTGCGCGACATGAAGGCGGTTCGTCCAAAACCCTTCCAGTCGGTGTGCTCGACGAGATCCCAGCCGAGCCGCTGATAGAACCCGGCAGCGCTGATCGTGTAGAGGAAGATCCGCGCAAAGCCGCGCAGGTGGGCCTGCGCCTCGATCGCGCGCACCAGAACGGCGCCGGCCCCATGCCGCCGATGCTCGGGCGTCACGAACAATCCTGCCAGCCACGGCGACACCTGGTGATTGGGCGCGATCTCGGAGGGCACCAGCAGGCAGGTGCCGACCGGCACCGTGCCACGCTTGGCAATCAGCGCCACCTGCCGCGTCTGGTCCGCCGCGAAGCGATTGAGCGCGCGTCGCTCTTGCTCGACACTCGCCTCGAGCACCGAAAACGTCTCCGCGCGCCAGCGCGCGCAGATGTCGATCTCGGGCGTGTCGGGGTTGACGATGTAGGTCTCTATCTCGGCAATTTCCATCTCGGTCATGGCGCCGATAAGAGCCGAGGCCGTACGAACGCGCAAGCTGTGCGCGGACACAGCTACAGCCTGAGCGAGGGTGCCGTGCTCAGGTCGGGGATGCTTCCGTCCCCTCCTCGTGGCGGTCCTGCGCGCGCGCAAGCTCATCGGCGAATTTGAGCACGAGCCGCCGCTTGTCGGGCGGCAGGAGCAGAAAGGCGCGCACCAGACACAGGCCCTCGGCCTCTTCCGACCGTTCGTCCTTTGGTTTCATTGCCGCAGTTTCGGGCGACCGGGAAAAATATGCAATCCCCTGCAAGCAGGCATGCCTTGATTCGGAGCAGCCGGTTTGCTGGAATGGGCTGTGCGCAGAGGTGGACCATGAAGTGGATCAGGGAACGCGATGCGCTGATCGCGCAGACATTGGCCTTTGTTCAATCCGTGACCGGGCGGAAGGAGGAGCAGCTTCCGACGGAGCCTGCTGCCGCACCCCCTCCGCTAGCCGTGGAGGTCACCTCCGTGGTGGTGATCGAAGAGGTCCGTGAGGCCGACCAGCCGCCGCAGGCGGCGCCCACGCCCCAGCCCTTCCAGGTCGCGCCGCCCAGAGGATCGGGCGATTTCCGCAGCGAAGTGCAGGCCAGGGTTGCCAACTTCCGCAAGCATCAGGAGCGTTTCGAGCGCGAGCGTGAGGAGTTTTGCCAGTCGACCCTCGCCAAGGTCAGGAACGCCATCCACAATCCCCCGCCCCGGCCGCCAGCCGGAAGCTCAGGCCATTAGAGCCAGGACCAGACCAGCAGCAGATTGGCCGCGCAGGCGCCGATCAGCGCCAGCGTAAGCGGCAGGAGCATGTGCTCGCAGGAGGTTTTCAGGCCAGTCGTCATGGCCAGAAACATCCGCTGATTCCAGCCTGGGAGTCCCAGGGATTCTTTTTTTTGGGATTCAGGACTCGTTTACGACTCAAGGCCCGGTCGAAATGTTCACGGATCCGTGATCACGCGCCATCCGGTCAAGCCAGGCTGAAACCCTCAATCCTTTCGAGCGTTAAGGCCGTTCCGGAGGCAGGACCGATGCCCTACGCATTGTTTTGCAACGACGCGCAACTCAGCAAGGCCTACCCAAGCGAGGCCGATGTCTGGAAAATTGCGCAGGAGAGCGGCCTGGTCGTGGATGTCGCCACCGACCAGGACAGGCCGGGGCCGCGCCGCGTCCTGGACAATGATTATGAGATCAAGCCGTGCCGCACTGATCCCGGCGAGGATCCTGCCAAGAACAAGGCAGACGCGGAGCGACAATCCAGGATGGAGCTGCAGTTCAATTCGTGAAGACGCGCTTCAGGGCGTTGCGATCGCCAGCGATGCCTGCTCGCCCGACAACACCACGCAGGCCTTGCGCCGATGCAGGCCGCGGATCGCGCCCGTGACCTTCAGCACCCGGCCCGGTCCGCAGGCGAAATCCTGCACGAAGGCCACCTCATAGGGCGCCAATACCAGCGGTTCGGATTTGAGGATCGTCTGTGCCGAGCACGGCAGCGTGACGAATAACGAGATCACCACCGACGCCAAGATACGCATGTTCGTCATCTCACCCAGCCCGGCAATCACATAATAACGCGTTCCGGCGCGCGTGTTCCGTAAGTGGCAAAAATTATTTTTGCTTTACCGCAGGCCCATGACGCCGGTGAGACCACGCTGGTGAGACCACGCTGGTGAGACCAGCTTCCTAAAAAACAAAGGCCGGCAAAGCCGGCCTTTGCAGTCTGTCGTTTGCTGCCCGAGGATCAGTAACGCGAGGCGGCCGGGCCGCCCCAGCCGAAACGATAGTTCACGCCGACCTTGACGGTATGCTCGTCCTCCCGGCCGCGGACGCCGACGACGTCGGCCGGGCCTGCGGTGACGGTGGTGTTGCCGAAATTATAATACTGGTACTCGGCCTTGGCCGACCAGTTCGGCGCGAACATGTATTCGAGGCCTGCACCCAAGGTGTAACCGTCCTTGTTGTTGCCGGTGGTGGTGACCGCGGTGGGCACGCCGCCGACGCTGGCGCCGAAATTGTTGTTGCGCCAGGCGTAGCCGCCCTTGGCGTAGACCAGCGCCGGGCCCCAAGTGTAGCCGAAGCGGCCCGTCACCGAGCCGAGCTGATCGGTGTTGGAGGTAACCAGTGTGCCGGCCGGAAACACCGCGCCGTGGTTGTTGGACGGCAGCCAGGAGTACTGGGCCTCGATACCCATCACCCAGTTGGGCGCGAACTGGTAGTCGAAGCCGCCCTGCACGCCGCCGAGAAAGCGGGCGTCGCTCGACTGGAAGGTGTTGTCGCCGGCGAACGCACCGCCGACATGGCCGCCGATGTAGAAGCCGGTCCAGTTATAGATGACCTGCGGCGGCGTATAGGCCGGAGCCTTCGTGTAGGGACGCGCCGGTATGTCGGCTGCGGCGGCTGGCGCTGCCAGCGCAAGCACTGCGGCTGCGCCAAGCAAGAACGTCTTCATGGATGATCCCCGTTATCTCGAATTCACCCTCAGCAAACAACGTGGCCTGAATTTGGTTGCTTCGCGGCGATGCCGGAGCCTTGATCGTTCGGCGCAGTGACGAGGCCGCATCAACGGTTTTTGTTCCCCGGCGTTCCCTCATCACGACAGATTTTTTCGCTCGCGCGCACACTACCGTGATGATTTGTCGCAAGGAAAAACGCCCCCGTTCAAAGCTCCCCGAAATGTGATCAGCGGATTCCAGTCGCTCCTGTCCTAGCAGGCGCCGGTGAAGACGCGCTTTGCGCTACCGCGTCATCTTTTCCAGTTCTGGAAAGGGTGCGTAAACCGCTCCCGCGCACAGCTCGCCAGCCCGGTCAGTGACCCGGTCGGCGCGTCCATTGACGTAGATGATCGCCCGCTCGCGCATTCCCCTGTAACTGCCATCACCCTCGCGTGGGGTGAAGTGCAGGCAGCTCACATAGAACGGCCGGCCGCCGACCGTGCGCAGCACCGGATCCGCCATGGCGGCATCGCGTACGCCGAGCGGATCGTTCAGATAGCTGTGCATGATGGCGAGCGCCTCGCTGCGGAAACTGTCCGGAAACGGCTGCTGCGCTGGATTTCCCGCGTCGTCGACCAGTGACGGCCGGCCGCCATCGCTGCCGAAGCAGGCCGCAAGCATCAGCGGCAGCACCAGGACGCTCACGCGTTTTGCCAATTCCCCCACGACTCCCCTCTCTCGACCGGACGCTAAGCCGTTCTAGCCGCAAGGTCGGGCCGAGGGAATTCGCTTCTCGCTCCTGAAATGGGCTTAACCGGCCCGCCGCCATCGCTCACGCTTTCGCGAGGCGATGGCAGTCGGGCCGGGCCTGAACCCTGCGCGCGATGGCGGGGCAATGTGGGTCGCCACCGCGCGGGATCAGTTACGTTGCTAGCTGCGCTTCTCGGTCGTCACCGGCGCGCTGGGCTTGGTGACGTCGGGCTGGGCCTTCGGCTGCTTCTTGGCCGAAAGCATCTTGTGGTGATGACGATGCTTGTGGAGCGACTTGTGCTCGCTCGGCGCGATCGCGGCGTTGGCGTTCATCGCTTTCGTCTTGGTATCGAGCTTGGCGCCCGCCTTGGCATCGGTCTTGACGTTGGTCTTGGCGTCCGCCTTGACGTCAGCCTTGGTGCCGGTGTTCGACGCCTTGGTCTGCGTCTGCTCCGACTTGATCACCGGGGCCGGCGTCGTGGTCTTGCCGGACTCTGCGGCGAAGGCCGGAGCGGCGATGACGGAAGCGGCAAGGAAGGCTGCGGAAATGGTCTTCAACATGGTGTTGTCTCCTCTTTGAAGGATCTTGAGGCGGCGCCCTCTCGCCGACCCTTCGATCATGGAGCAGACGTTAGGCGGGGCGCGCTGAACCCATTCTGAAGCGCAATGTTCGCCTCCGTTCATCTCGATGACATCTTTGTCATGTTTCGGCGGAGGGCCTGACCATGGTTGTCCTGGGAATAAGCCGTGCGGCCGGGAATGTTTTTGCGGCGCGGGTGTTCCCGTCTTGAGGCAATCGTGTAGGATCGCCGCATTCCATACGGGAGACTTAGATGAGCAAAGTTGCAAAGCTTCTGGTTCCGGCACTCGTCTGCATGACGCTGGTCGCCGTGCCGGCAATCCAGAGCGCCTATGCCAATGGCAGCGATACCCCCTCCGGCTCGGGGTCATCAGATACGACGTCGACCAAGAAAAAGAAGAAGAGCTCCTCCGTCAGCGACCCCAAATTCCTCGCCGCCTATCGCACGGCCTACACAACGATCTACGATCGCCACGACTATGCGAGCGCAATCGACCAGCTCAAGACGCTCAAGCGCGACGACGTCGCCGATGTCGCCAACCTGATCGGCTACTCCTACCGCAAGCTCGGCGACTACAAGCAGTCGCAGACCTATTACGAGCTGGCGCTCAAGGACGACCCGAACCACGTGCGCACCTGGCAGTATTACGGGCTATGGCAGCTCGAGCAGGGCAATCGCGAACAGGCGCAGTATCATCTGAACAAGATCGCCTCGCTCGCCGGCACCGGCAGCGACGAATATCGCTCGCTTGCGGCTGCGCTCGACAAGCCGACGGGCGCGACGCTCGTGTACTGACGACCGCTCCACTCCAGGGATGAATGAACCGGCGCAACTCTCGGGGGTTGCGCCGGTTCTGTCTTGTCGGCTAGCTTTCGCGAAGAACCTCTCCTTCGCGTATGGTGTGCAATGGATGCGTGGTTACGAGCCGCGATCGACTACATCGGCTCATGGATCGAGTTTCAGCTGGTCGGATCGCAACAGCCGGGCCTCATCATCGCGATCACCCATCGCGGCGAAGTCGTCGCCGAGCATGCCTTCGGCCTTGCCGATCTCGACACCGGCGAAAAGCTGACGCCGCGGCACCGCTTTCGCATCGCCTCGCATTCCAAGAGCTTCACCGCCGCCGGCATCCTGAAACTGCGCGAGCAGCGCAAGCTGCGGCTCGACGACACCGTGGGCCAATATGTCGGCGGCTTGCATCCGCGTGTTGCCGAGACGACGATCGCACAGCTGCTCTCCCATAGCGCAGGCCTCACGCGCGACGGCGCCGACTCCGGCCAGTTCATCGACAGCCGTCCCTACCTCAACGAGAAGGAATTATTGGCCGAGCTGCGAACGCCCACGGCGATCGATCCCGGCACACGCTTCAAGTACTCTAATCACGGCTTTGGCCTGATCGGTCTTGTGATCGAAGCCGTCACGAAAGAGCCTTACCCTGCCTGGATCAAGCGCGAGATCATCGCGGCTGCCGGCCTGCGCGAGACCGAGCCGAGCGCGCCGCTTGCCAAGGGCGCGCCGTTCGCCCGCGGCCATACGCGCAAGCTACCGCTCGGCGAGCGCAGCGTTATTCCCGGCGACAACCCCACCCACGCGATGACGTCCGCCGCCGGCTTCGTTGCAACCGCCGCCGACACTGCCCGCTTCTTCGCGCAGCTCGCGCCCAACGCAAGGAAGAGCGTGCTATCGGTCGCGAGCCGCCGCGAAATGACGCGGCACCATTGGCGCATTCCCCAGAGCTTCGAGTGCTATTATGGCCTCGGCGTCAACGCCAGCAGGGACGACGGCTGGGACTGGTTCGGTCATAGCGGCGGCTTCCAGGGCTACGTCTCAAGGACGTGCTCCATTCCGGCCTGCGAGCTCGCTATCACCATGCTCAGCAACTGCATCGACGGCGCGGCGCCGATTTGGATGGACGGCGCGATGCAGATCCTGCGTGCATTCCAGAGCCGCTGGACGCCTGACCGGCGGTCACGCGACTGGACGGGCCGCTGGTGGACGATCTGGGGCGCGGTCGATCTCGTGCCGATGGGCAACCGCGTCGTGGTCGCCAATCCGCACTTCAACAATCCGTTCATGGATGCGGCCGAGATCGAAGTCACCGGCCGCGATTCCGGCACCTTCGCCGCAGCCGCGGGCTACGCCAGCCATGGTGAGCCGGTGCGCCGTATCCGCGACAAGCGCGGCAAGATCCGCGACATCTGGCTCGCCGGCATCAACGTCAAGCCGGAGAGCGTCATCGCCCGCGAGATCGCGCACAAATATACGCCGCGGAAACGCCGGCCTACTGTTTGATTATCGCCTCGACCTCGGCGCGAAATGCCTGCCGCGACGCATCGCGCGAGTAGAACATGTGACCGCCAGGATAGACCACGAGTTTTACCCGTGGCGCCGACGCAAAGGCAGGCAACTGGTCGAGCACGATCTGCGAGCCGAAATAGGGCGTGGCGAGGTCGAACATGCCGTGTCCGACCAACACCGTCATCTTCGAGTCCGTTGCGAGGATCTGGCGCAGCTCCGACACCGACTGCGCGGGATTGATGCCGTGGCCGAAATCCCAGGCCCGTTCGACTGCGCCGTTGAGCACCTCATAGGAGCCATCCGGCCGCCAGTTCAGCTTGCGCGTGAGGAGGTCGACGGCGGCACTGGTCAGTGGCGCCTGAAGCGCGTCGCCCGAGGGATCGCCGAAGCGGAAGCTGCTGGAATCCGGATAGGGATCGAAGCCACGCACGGAGGCATCGTAGCGGCCGGTTACCTTACCGTTCTTGCGGTCGAGCTCGCGGCGGAATTCGCCGACGTCAAAGCGGCCCGCGAGCCTGCGGCTCACCGCCTGGTCGATTCCGGTCAGCGCGGCGACCTTGTCGGCCAGACGCGTGGCCGCCTCCCTGTCCGCCTCGCCTTTGACGAGGTCGGCCAAGAACTCGCCGCGCGCGTAGGCTTCCACGTCGGCGAGATCGGCTCGCTTCACCGGCCCCTTGGCTTCGCGCACGGTCGCGGCATAGCTGGGCAGCGTTGCGACGTATTGCAGAAGGCTGGTGCCGGTGAACTCGCGGAAGTCGAACAGCGGCGAGACCATGATCAGGCCCTTGACGCCGACGCCCTGCTGCATCTGCAACTGGCGTACGACCTTCGGCCCGCGAATGCCGCCATAGCTTTCGCCCGCGACATATTTCGGCGACAGCAGCCGGTCGTGCTTCTCGAGCCAGCGGCGGATCACCAGCGCGAGCGCGCTGACATCGCCGTCGACGGAATAGAACCGCCTGCGGACATCCTCACCGGTCGCCACGAAGCGGCTATAGCCGGTCCCGACCGGATCGATGAAGACGAGGTCGGTGAAATCGAGCCAGGTCTCCGCATTTGGCTTCACCTCCGGAGAGGTCGACGGCGTGACCTCGTCGGCATTGATCGGCAGCCGCCAGGGACCGGCATTGCCGAGCTGTAGCCAGGCCGACGATGCGCCGGGTCCGCCGTTGAAGAAGAACGTCACCGGGCGCATGGCGCGGTCGGTGCCGTCGAGCTGGTAAGAGGTGTAGGCGATCTCGGCCTGCGGCTCGCCCTTGTCGTCGAACAGGCGGATCGAGCCTGCGGTCGCGGCGAAGGCCAGCGTTCGCCCAGGCAGCTCGAGCGTCTGCCGGGTGGTGGAGTCCGGCGGCAAGCGATGCTGCTCGGCCGTTACAGGAGGATTTTGCTGCGCATTTTGCACGTTGCCGCCGCGCCCGCCGCCCTTCTGGCCAGCCGGCGCCGTCGCCTCGGGACGGGGCGGATCGTCCGCTCGGGCCGGGCCGAGAGTGGCAAAGGCGAGGAGCGCCAGCAAAAGCCCCCCGCGGCGAAGCGCCGGCGATGTGATGGTCACGTTGCTCACTCCCTGTTGTCCGCTACAGGCTGTAGCACAAGATTACGACAAACGCGCGGCATCACGGCGTATTGACCGTTTGCCATGGCGCGGGGTCACGCTCGACAAGAACGGCCGAGGTCGTATAGGACGACTCGGCACACCTTTTCGAGCCGGCCTGACCCTTTCGAGCCCCGCGATTACATGACAAAGCCCAAGCGATATGATCGGATCGCCTTCGTCGCCAGCGCGGGCACCGAGGCCCAGGAAGCCTATACGCAACTGACCGGGTTGTACGGCAATTGCGCACCCGATGAAGCCGACGTCGTCGTGGCGCTCGGCGGCGACGGGCTCATGCTGCAAACGCTGCACCAGAACATGCGCACGGGAAAGCCGATCTACGGCATGCACCGCGGCACTGTCGGCTTCCTGATGAACGAATTCTCGACGGTCGACCTGCGCGTGCGGCTCGAGGCCGCACATGTGTCCGTGATCCATCCGCTGCTGATGCGCGCCACCGACGTGCAGGGCGCGGTTCACATTCATCACGCCATCAACGAGGTCGCCCTGTTTCGTCAGACCTATCAGGTGGCGCGGCTGAAGATCCTGGTCGACGAGCATGAGCGCATGTCCGAACTGATGGCCGACGGCATCATGGTGGCGACACCTGCTGGCTCGACCGCATACAATCTCTCAGCGCAGGGGCCGATCCTGCCGATCAACGCCGCCCTGCTCGCCCTCACGCCGATCAGCCCCTTCCGTCCGCGCCGCTGGCGCGGCGCCCTTCTTCCCAACACGGCCTATGTCGTGTTCGAGGTGCTCGATTGCGAGAAGCGCCCCGTGGCGGCGGTCGCCGACCATGACGAGGTGCGCGACGTGCGCCGCGTCGAGGTGCTGTCCGACAAGACCATCTCGATGCGGATGCTGTTCGACCCCGGCCACAGCCTGGAAGAGCGGATCCTGCGCGAGCAGTTCGGCTACTAGCACCAGCCTCGGCAGGCGGGAGGCAACGCTTCATTAACCTCGGACGCGATATGGTTAACGAAGTTTGACCGCTTCGGCCTGGGCGTCATGTTCCGCATCGATTTCAACAAGCTGCGCTTCCTCGTCTGCGACGACAATCCGCACATGCGCCGCATCCTGCGGACGCTGTTGCACTCCTTCGGCGCACGCGAGGTCTATGAGGCCGAAGACGGCGCGACCGCGCTCGAAATGTACAGCCACTACGTGCCCGACATCGTCATCACGGACTGGGCGATGCCGATCTTCGACGGGCTCGAGCTGGCGCAGATGATCCGGCAGCCGGAATCCAAGGGTAACCCCTACGCGCCGATCATCATGCTGACAGGTCACTCCGAAAAACGCCGCGTCACCGTGGCGCGCGATGCCGGCGTCACCGAATTCCTGGCCAAGCCGATCTCCGCCAAGGGCCTCTACCAGCGCATCCTGAACGTGGTCGCCAACCCCCGGCCCTTCATCAAGACCAAGACCTATTTCGGGCCCGATCGCCGCCGCAACACCAGCTCCGCCTATATGGGCCCCGAACGCCGCGTCGGCGAAAAGCACGAGGTGCTGCAGCAGCCTTCGCTGCTCGACAAAGCGCGGTCCTCCATCTAGCGAGCGTTCTCAACCATCGAGGCAGGCATCATGGCCAAGAACAGCCCCAGAGACATCGAGGTCAAGGCCTTCGCCACCCACCAATTGATCACGCAGCCCAATCCGCTGCGCAAGGTGCTGCGCCGGGTCGGAGAGAAGGACATGGACGATCCGGTCGGTCGCGCCGAGCAGGCGCTCGCCGGACTCTCCGGGGAGTTCAAGGACTGGATGGCGGTCGAAGCCGGACGGCTGGCTGCGGCCTACGCGGCCGTGCAGACGGACGGCTTCACCAGGGAGGCGCGCGACGAGCTGTTTCGTGCGGCCCACGACATCAAGGGCGATGCCGCGACGTTCGGTTATCCGTCCGCCGCGGTCATCGCCGAAAGCCTGTGCCGCGTCATCGAGCATGCGCCGGATCTCGCCAGGGTGCCGAGCGAGCTATTCTCGCACCACATCAACGCCATTCAGGCCATCGTGCACGAGAACACCAAGCTCGACAGCCTGAGCGTCTCGAGCGAGCTCAGCCGCCGCCTGCGCAGCGTTGCCGACGACTATCTCGCCCACGTCAACCGCGACCGCCCCGAGCATCTCGAAGCGATTCTGGCGCCGAGCATCGTGCCGGGAGAATAACGTTCCGGCCACTCCCCGTCATTGCGAGCCACCGGGTCCGCGCGTAGCGCGGCCCGATGACAGGCTCCGCGAAGCAATCCAGAATCCCTCCTCGCAAACAGCCTGGATTGCTTCGTCGCTACGCTCCTCGCAATGACGGAATTTTGTTGCTTGTTCGCCTTGGCAACGGCTATCGCTACGCCGCGATCAAATCATCATACAGCGGCGCGATCGCCTCCTCCGCGACGAGCTCGTCGCAGAACAGGCGCGCTTCCTCGCGCGCCGACTCGGTCGCGAAGCGGCGCAGCAGGATCAGCAGCGGCTCGGTCGCGCCGCGATCGGTCTCGCAATGGGTGAGCACGCGCTCGACCATGCGCCTGCGCAGCCGCGCAGCGCCATCGTGGCTGTCGACAAAACCGTTCTCGTGGCAGGCCTCAAGCGCGACCTGGAACGCCGCGAAGGTCGATTCCGGAAAACCCGCGCGGCGCAGCAGCGCATGCGGGCTGGCTCCGCCGCGATCATGCAGCAATGCTGCCACGCGCGCCGGCGGCAGCTCCGACAATTCCGCAAGCGCCGCATTGAACAATTCGAGATTGCCCGACAATAGCGCGCGCAGGATCAGGCCGGCCGTGAGCTGCGACGTCGCGCGCAGGTGGCGTACGAGGCCTTGCATATCTTCACCACGCGAGCGCGCCGCGATGTTGACGGTGGAGCGGTCGCGGGCCTCGGTCGCGATGCGCTCGGCGCGATCGGCACTCAGCCAGTTGCGGGCGATCACGAACTGCGCCAGCGTTTCGGAGAGCTTTGCGACCAGCGCCGCGCGCGTGGCCGCGGGCAGATCCTCGAGCACCAGCAGCGCCTCGCGGATCGCGGCGAGATGGCCGTGACGCTCGACGATGCGATCCCAGGAGAACGGCGCGAGCTCGGCATAGGGATTTTCGATCAGCTCGAGCGCGGCCGCCGCGCAGCCGACCTCGGCGATCGCGGCACAGACCGACGCCGGCAGCGCGATGCGGCGGGCGATGGCGCATTGCACCTCGCAATTTCCGGTCGCGGCGATGTCGACGAGGTCGGCATCGATCAGGAGCGGCGAATGTTCGAGCACGGGAAGCGCGACCGAGGGCTGGTCGGTCGACAGCGCCTGGACGATGGCCGCTGGCGCCTCCGTCGAGCGTGCAAACGCCTCCGCCATGGCCTGGCGCACCAGCGGCGACGGATCGTCGAGCAGCATCAACAGCGCGCCTTCGGCGGCGACGCGATCGTCGTGGGAAAGATCTGAAATCAACCAGGCACGGGCCAAAGCCCGTGTTGCCTCTGCCCGCTCACCGGCGGACGCGGTTCTGATCCAATTGATAAACTGCCGAACGATCATTGTGCCCCGGCCTACGCAACCAAACGCGACGGCGCCCCGTCACCTGCAAGACAAAATAAACCACGACGCTTAACAAAGCGTTCACCATAACCGACTGGTTTTATTGACGTTTTGTTAAGGGCTGCAAATTTTGCAGCGCGAGACTAGCTCGAGAAGGTGCCGCTGCGATCGCTAAAGAGGTCGAGCGGCTGCGGCGCGCGAACGTCGGGCGTCGTATTCGTAACTGACGTGAGCGAGGCGTTATTGCCCCACAATTTCTGCACCGTGGCCGAGACGGGCTGCGTGCTGTCGCCGGGCTGATAGATCGAGCGAAACACCGGTGTGCCCGGCGAATTGTCCGCCACCGTTGTTGCCGAGGTCGCGCTGCCGGGTGTGGCCACGCGCGTGTCCGGGAAGGTCTGGAGATAGGCGGCGTTGTCGATCAGCGGCGTGGGCTGCACGCCGTTTGCGCTCGCGACCTGCGTCGTCGACCGCGTGTCGCCGTACATCGCCATTGCGCTCCGCGTCGATTTCGAATTCGCTGCGCTGGCATAGCGTGAATCCAGCACCGAATAGACTTCGGAGACGCTGCGCGCGCGGCCGTCCCTGGCGTAGAAGATCGAACGGTTGGCCGCGGCCGCATTGGGAAACAGCCGCGCGCCCACGGCTTGCGGATTGTCCTCGGCGTTGGCAATCAGCTTGGCCGCGCCGCCGACGCCCATGAAGTGCGCCATATAGAGCTCGCTGTCGCTCGGACGGCGGCCGAGCAGGCCCGTGAGCTTGAAGCTGTTCGACTGCGTCAGCACGGCGGCCATGCTCGATGCGGCCTGCGGATCATCGCGCAGCTTCATGATCGAGCTCCGCATGGTCGGGTCGGTGACCGTGTAGCTGCCGGAGGAAGTCCTGGTGATGGCATCGGCATAGCTGCCGTAGCCGAGCTGGGTGCCGGCCTCCTTCACGGTGCCGAGCCAGGTCTGGTCGATGAACTGATAGAGCCCGTGCGCGGACGAGGCCGACGCACCCGCGGTCGGATTGAAATCCGATTCCATTTTGGCGGTGGTCAGCATGTATTCGAAGCTGACACCGGTGAGATTGGAGGCCTGTTTGATCGCGCCGGTCACACGCGCCCGCGACGGATCGATCCCCGCCGTCGTCGTGGCACTAGAATTGTCGACCGACATGTTGCGCAGCCCCGCTCCGCGCGGCGTTGATGACGCCGGCAATTCGGCGTCATGTCGTCTCACGGTGGGACAGGTATGGTTAATGCGGAGTTAATTTCTCATCCCCCGTCATTCCGGGGCATCACCCGGCGATGGACCCGGAATGACGGAGGTTATTTCTTATAGACCGCGCCCGGATCGAACAGCCGCTCGGCCTCGACGAAGACGAGCTTCGCGCTTCCGCCATCGGCCTCCACCTTGCGGTAGAAGCACGACCGGCGACCGGTGTGGCAGGCCGCGCCAACCTGCTCGACCCGGATCCAGACCGCGTCCTGGTCGCAATCGGTGCGTATCTCGACGACTCGCTGGGTTTGACCTGACGTCTCACCTTTTCGCCACAAGGCGTTACGCGAGCGGCTGAAGTACCAGGCCTCGCCGGTCGCAATCGTCTTGCGCAGCGCCTCGTCGTTCATGTGGGCGACCATCAGCACGTCGCCGGTCGCGGCATCCGTTGCCACGCAGGTGACGAGACCGGCCGCGTCGAATTTGGGCTGGAAGCTCAGCCCTTCCTCGATGTCGTGGGAGTGCGTGGACACGAGACCTCTCGCAAATTCATGGCGAGGGTCAGCGCTGTGAGCCTCGCACCAGGGACAGGAAGCGGGCCTGCTCCGCCGGATTGTCGCGGAACATGCCGGTGAAGCGGCTGGTGAACGTCATCGCGCCATGCTTGGCGACGCCACGCACCGACATGCAGGTATGCTCGGCCTCGACCAGCACCGCAACGCCGCGGGGCTTCAGGATCTCGTCGATCGCGGCCGCGATCTGCGCGGTCAGATGCTCCTGGGTCTGGAGCCTGCGGGCGAAAATGTCGGTCAGCCGCGCGAGCTTGGACAGGCCCACGACGCGCTCGACCGGCGTGTAGGCGATGTGTGCCTTGCCGTAGAACGGCATCATGTGATGCTCGCACTGCGAGGTGAACTCGATGTCACGCACCAGCACGAAGTCGTCATAGCCGGCGGTCTCGCCGAAGGTGCGGTCCAGCACTTCGGCCGGGCACTGGTGGTAGCCCTGATAGAGCTCGTCGAAGGCCTCGACCACGCGGCGCGGCGTGTCGAGCAGACCCTCGCGGTCGGTGTTCTCGCCGATATAGGCGAGCAGCGTCTTCACCGCCTGCTCGGCCTCGGCGCGCGCTGGGCGCGGCTGGTCGGCACGGACGGCGGCCGCGAGAAATTCTGCAGGATCAAGCTCAGCGGGTCGATCGACCTGCTTGTCGGAAGGCTTGCTCGGGCGGATGGGTTTGATCAACGCGTCCATGTCAACTCCGTTCGACGGCCTTGCGGCCGGAGTGTCACCGGCAGACGGGGCGGTCAAGCCGCCGGACGCCTGAGAGAACAACCAAATTGAGGCGATCAACCGCCCTCGCCTCTACGTCGGATGCGGGGTGCTCGACCACCGCCGACAAGGCCACCGGGCTGTTTTTCCGCCAGTTCCAACCCTATATAAGACCGAGGACGGCGGCCGCCAAGGCCGATCCCGCCGGAAGCCGCCCGGAAGGTCTCGGACTCCATCACATGCTGAACGACATCTATAACAAGCGGATCATCGAACTGGCCGGGAATATCCCGCGTCTGGGTCGCCTCTCCGATCCCGACGCCAGCGCCACCGCTCACTCCAAGCTGTGCGGCTCGACCGTGAAGGTCGATCTCAAGATGAGCGGCGACACCGTCACCGACTTCGCCCACGACGTGAAGGCCTGCGCGCTCGGACAGGCGTCTTCATCCATCATGGCAAGTCACGTGGTCGGCTCGACTGCGAGCGAACTCCGTGAGTTACGCGAAGCCGTTCGCAAGATGCTGAAGGAAAATGGCACCCCGCCGGACGGAAAATGGGCCGAGATCAAGTTCCTCGAGCCGGTCCGCGACTACAAGGCACGCCACGCTTCGACACTGCTGACCTTCGATGCCGTCGTCGACGCCATCGGCCAGATCGAAGCGAAGACGAAACAGCCGGCCGCGGCGCAGGACTGAGCCTCCCCCAACGACGTCATTCCGGGGCACGCGCCAGCGCGAACCCGGAATCCAGAGGTTCGGGCGCGAGATTCCGGGTTCGTCGCTGTGCGACGCCCCGGAATGACATTGAGAGATGAGACTACTTCTGTGACGCCGGGCCAGGCGCCGACGCACCGCCTGTCGCCACCATTGCTTCCGCCGTCTTGGTCGACCTGACCTGCTGCTCCGGTTCCGCCGCAAAGCGATCCTGCGCCTTCGGCGCAGCGTCCGCCATCGCAGGGGCCGAGACATCGACATGCGGCAGCACGTCAGAAGCGGCATCCGTCGTTACTACATTGGTGAGCTTGAGCTCGGCCGCATCCAATTCGTGCAGATCTTCCCACGGCGGCACATTCAATGCGAGCGACAGCAAGTCGCCGGCGCCGCCCATATCGAAGGTGTACTTGGCGAGCCGGCCGATGTCGCGCTCGACGATCATCAAGTCCTGCGCGCTGTAGCTTGCGGCCCGCGCGTCGTCGGCGCGGTCGCCCATCCAGATCTGATGCACGCGGACATGGGCCGCTTCCGGCACGAAACGCGTCTTGCCGGCCAGCAGCAGGAACACGCACATGGACTCGCAATACGCCTCGGGCGCGACTACTGGACGCGCGCCCTGCCCGCCGCGGTTCTGCACGCTGATGCCGACGGTGGTCAAAAGGCCGAGGTTACGGAAGCGCCGCCCAAGCGTGATCGCGTCGTTGACGGAACCACCGCTGGAGTCGAGCACCACGGTCGCGCCGCCAAGCTGGCGCCCGCGGGCAAAATCCTCAAAATCCTTCGGCGTATCGGCTGTGATGATGCCGACGGCGCTGACCCAGCCGCGGCAGTTCGGCTCGCATGCAATCCAATTGAATTTCATGGGCAGCTTGCGCTCTTCGAGCGTACCGCCGGCATGCGCGGAAGAGCTGAAGGTCGCGACCGCGCCCGTCAGCGCGACGCAACAAGCAGCGGTTCCCACAAGCAACCAGCCGCGAAGATCAAGCGACTTCAGAAGTCTCAACGTGGTTCCTTCCCCAAGCCTCAAAAGCGATCAGGCAAGCCCCATGCAACGTCCGACTCTGTATCACACGGCCGTCACAAAAAATGTATCCGGGGGAATACAGATCGTCCATAGGTACTTGCTGCACTGCCCCCTAAAAGCATGCAAAATATGGCGTCCGCGCAACGGCTTGCTGTTCCCTGCGCTGGAACCGCGCAACACCTCGCACAGCTTCGCAGCAAGGCGCACATGAAGCGTTCAGCGTCAGAACCGGATCGCACCATCGTCGCATCGCTGCTGCGGCTGCCGCGCATTGTCGGACGCGGGCTGATCTGGCTGTACCGACACACGCTGTCCCCGCTCGTCGGCTACAACTGCCGCCACCTGCCGACCTGCTCGGCCTATGGCGATGAGGCGATCGAACGTTTCGGACTCTGGGCCGGTGGCTGGATGACGCTCGCGCGGCTGTTGCGCTGCCACCCGTTCGGAACGTCAGGCATCGACAACGTGCCGCTGACAGCCCCGCAAGGCGCACGCTGGTATCTGCCCTGGCGCTATGGACGCTGGCGCGGCGTCAACGCTCCCTGATTTCGTCGCACCGCTTCCAAGCGTGCCCTGCATCTCTGACGTGCAGGGAACCGCGGATGCTACGATCGCGTTGTTGTGATGCTCCCAATCGGGAGGAAGCAACAATGCGCTGGAAAATCAGCCCCCATGGTCACGACAGCAGGACCATCGACCTGCTCGCCATCATCGCGCTGCTCACCCTCGTCCTCGGCTCCGGCTGGTACCTGGCAACGAGCCTCGCAACCCCGCCAAGCACGACGGCCTTCATCGTTCCGAGCCAGAGCGTTCACTGGTAGCTAGAAGCATGATCCGGAAAGTGTGAAGCGGTTTCCTCGCGACAAACGCGGAACGCGTTTGCGCGGAGATCATGCTCAAACAAATAACCTGAAGCGCGATCTCATCGCGCTTTAGCGAAACCAGAAGAAGCGTCCGGGCGGCGGCGGGATCGGCTCGGGCGGACGCGGCCGCTTCGGACGGACCGGCTTTGGCGGCGGTTCAGCCCACGAGGTGGTCTCGGCCGGCACGGCCTCGCTTCCCGGCACCTTCACCGACAGCAGCAGGTTCGATTCGTTCATGCGCCAGCGATAGCCGATGCCGAAATCGATCGGCTGGGCACGCGTGAAGAGCTCGGCATAGCGTTCCTGATAGCGGCCTGGAAATTCCGCAATCGGGCCGAGATAGCGCCCGAACGGGAAGAACCGCCATTGCCGCGCATTGTAGTTCGCGAGCGGAACGCCGGAATCGTCCTGGATGATGGTGGCGCTGTTGGCAAGCAGCCAGTCGCGCACGGTCGTGAAGTTCCCGGCATGCAGGAGATACGACGCGCTCTTGAGCAGGCTGTTGCCGGGTCCGAGCGTCTCGCAGAATTTCAGGAAGCCGGCCGCGCGCGCGCCGGAATTGGAGAGATCCGTCGAGAAGTAATACAGCGTCCGCGCCTCGCCATCGCTGCCGGCGAAGGTGATGCGCACGCCGTGGGTGGCGTTCGGACCTACGTTTTCGCCTGCGACATGCAGGCCGCCCTTGTCGTCGATCGAGATCATCTCGACGTTGCGGATCGTCTTCCCCGAACGCGCCAGGAAAACGTAGAGGATCGGCAAGGTGCCGTTGACCTCGTTGGCGTGCAAGTCGACCTTCATGTGCTTGGTGATGAAGAAGCTGAAGCTGAGGATCGAGCCAAGCGAGCGCTCGACATTGTAGAGCGCGGGCGCGATCGCGCCCCGCGGCACACGCGTCAGGTCGGGAACGTTGCCGACCGGCTCGAGCGCGCCAAGCACGTAGGTGCTCGCCTTGGAATAGAATGCGTCGGCGTAGAGGAAATCCGGCCCCGAGAACATGTAGAACATGGTCGGCCTGGGCGCGGCCAGATTGACGTCGGACCAGGCGCGGATCTTCGAAAGCTGGCGCTGCTCGAGCTGGGCGAAGGCGCCGTCGAAGAACTTGGCGTGACGCTGCCAGGACGGATCCCTGGTCAGCGCCACAAGCGGAGACTCCGCGGATGGCTGCATGCCCGCGAGGAAGCGCGCCGTGTCGTCGGCCGTGACGGTGCCGGCCGCACGTGCGGGGGTTACGACCGCGAACAACAAGGTGAAGGCGACAGCCGCGATCTTCATGGGTCGAAACATGTCTATTCGCGATTGTGTGAGGTTGCAGCGGCGTCCGGCCGCCTGCGGAATATGGCGTAGATCAACAGGCCCGAGAGCATGATCAGCATGCTCGACAGCGACTGAACCGGCCGCTCGGTCAGCAGATAGTACATCATGAAGGCGGTCACGAGCAGGAAAACCACCGGCGTGACCGGGTACCCCCAGGCGCGGTAGGGCCGCGGCAAGGCGGGATCCGTAAAGCGCAGCTTGATCACCCCGAGCACGGTGAAGAACGAGCAGAACAACAGCGCGAACTGGATGAAGTCGAGCACCGCCTCGAAGCTGCGCGTGAAGAGCAGGAGGTTGGCGACCGCGAGCTGAAACAGGATGGCATAGGCCGGCGCGCCGCTCGCCGATTTCCGGGAGAACACGCGGAGCGCAGGAATGTCCTCGCCCATCGTCATCATGACGCGCGGACCGATCCACATCATCGCGCTGATGGAGGAGATCAGGCCGATGCAGATCATGGTGCCGACGATGCGGCCGCCGAGGTCGCCGAAGATGGCAGCGCCGCTGATGCTCGCGACCTCGAGCTGGCCGGCGAGCTTGTCGATCGGGGTTGCGTAGAGAAAGACCGCGTTCAGCGCCACATAGAGCACCATCACGATCAGCGTGCCCGCTAGCAGCGCGCGCGGAAGGCTCTGCTGCGGCATGTGCAGCTCGCCGATGATGTAGGTCGCCGCGTTCCAGCCGGAGAAGGAGTACATCACGAAGACGAGCCCGATCGCGAAAGGCGCACTGGTGATGTGGCCGAAGTCGCCCGCCGCCGGCACGAACGATACCGGCTGCCGCACCCCGATCGCAAAGCCCGCGACCAGGAAAGCCACGATCAGAATGACTTTCAGAATCGTCGAGACGAGCTGAAAGGTCGATGAGTGTTTGACGCCGGTTAGCTGCACGATCGACACCAGCCACACCACGCCGATGGCCAGCGGAATCGGCGGCAAGGCCGGAATGACCGACTTCGCATATTGGCCGAACGCCATCGCCGCGAGCGCGACCGGTGCGGCAAAGCCGACGGTCGCCGAGACCCAGCCGGCGAGAAAACCGAATGCGGGATGATAGGCGCGGCCGAGAAAATTGTACTCGCCGCTCGAGCGCGGAAACATCGCGCCGAGTTCGCTGTAGGAGAACACACCGCATAGCGCGACAATGCCGCCGACCGTCCACAGCAGCAGGATCGAGAAGCCGGACGGGATGTCCTTGACCTGGAAGCCGAGGCTCGTGAACACCCCGACGCCGACCATGTCGGCGACGACAATCGCAGTCGCCACGAGGACGGAAACGCCGGCCCCGCTTCCGAGACGCCGGCCCGTCCACGCCGCGCTTCCCGCATCTGATGCCGTCATCGCCGTCCTTAGCTGAGGCCTCGCGCCTCTCCCAAGCATCGTGCAGATTGGTCCAGTCAATTCAAGCAGGGTTAACAAGGGCTAAATGAGGCAATCGAACGCGGTATCTCAGCACCACACATGTACCTTGCCATGCAATAAATCTGCTGCGGAGCTGCGAAGGCCGGCTCCCCCTCCCCACAATCGCGACACGATTGCGTGGTTATTTCAAGCGTTCCGGATGTGGGGAGTTTTCTCCGGAAGCTTAAGCTTAACGTCGCCTAAACGCCAGTCGGCTCAACTAGCTCAAGATAGCCGATTGCCTTGGGGTTAGTGGGTGGATGGTCGGGGCCGATCCGAGAGTCGAAACAGCCATGAGTGCTGACCGGGCGAGATCGCCCGGCATGCATCGTCGTGCGTTTCGATTTGCCTGCCGGATCGGCCTCGCCTCAGTCCTGGTGCCGCTCTCGCTGACGCTGGTTCAATGCGGCAAGGCGCCCAACCCGGCGATGCTGGCGGCGAACTCCCAGGCAACCTCCGAGGCCAATACCCAGATCGTCGCCAAGACCAGCACGCAAGTCGCAAGCGGCGACACGTTCGAGGATCGCTTCCCGGCCCCGCAGTTCAAGGAGCGCTTCCCCTCGGCAAGCGAAAGCTTTCTGCAACGGCAGATGTCGGACTTCTCGCCGAAGCGCGCGGTGCAGGAGCCGGCGCCCGCCCGCTACAAGGTCGCCTCGCTCGAGCCGCAGGTGCCCTATCAACGTCCGCAACGCGACGACCTGACGACGCTCGTCAGCATGAAATCGTCCGCCTTCCCGTATTTCGGCAACAATCCCGCCTCCGACGCGCCCTTCCTCAACATCTCCAAGGGCGATCGCCGCGGCCATCGCAGCTATTCGGGACGGGTGTTCTGGCAGGACGAAACCTACAATGACAACCGCGTGCTCGTGCACGTTCCCGAGCATTTCGACGTGCGCAAGCCTGGCGTGATCGTTGTGTTCTTCCACGGCAACGGCGCGACGCTCGAGCGCGACGTGCGCGACCGGCAATTGGTGCCGCAGCAAATCTCCGAGTCCGGCGCCAACGCCGTGCTGCTTGCACCGCAGATGGCGGTCGACGCCGCCGATTCCAGCGCCGGCAAGTTCTGGCAGCCCGGCGGGCTCAAGCGCTTCATGGAGGAGTCGAGCCAGCATCTCGCCCGCCTCTATGGCGATCCGAACAGCGCGCGCGCCTTCGCCAACATGCCGATCGTCATCGTCGGCTACAGCGGCGGCTTCCTGCCGACCGCCTGGAGCCTCGATGTCGGCGGCATCAGCGACCGCGTTCGCGGCGTCGTGCTGCTCGACGCGGTCTATGGCGAGCTCGACAAGTTCGCCTCCTGGATCGAGAGCCACCGCTCCGGCTTCTTCGTCAGCTCGTACACCCACTACACCGCGCGGCGCGATCGCGAGCTGATGAGCATGCTCCGACAAAAGGGCATCAGCGTCTCGGAGGACATGGACGGCCCCTTGCGTCCCGGCAGCGTGGTGTTCGTCGAGACCGGCGACGGCATCAGGCATCGCGACTACGTGACCCGCGCCTGGACGCAGAATCCCCTGAAGGACGTGCTCGTCAAGATGTCGGCGACACCGTCGCTGGCGCTGACACGCGTGGCCGCGAGTGCGCCATCCTCATCGAGCCGCTAGCCCGGCGATCGCTGCTCGCGCCACCACACTCCAAGGTGCCGCCTGCTGATCAAAATGTGATGTTGATGGCCCGAGCCCCCGGAGTGCCCGGGATTGTTTCCCCTGACGATGCCCATAACGTGGGCTGGGGATTCGGTAAGGGGCTGAAGTTGCGTGAGGGACTCTACAAGGCCAACTTTCACACCGTGCACGGCACGGGGTGCGGGGTGCTCTATGTGACGGACGGCAAGCTCCGCGGCGGCAATTCCGCTTTCGCTTTCATCGGCACGTATACGGGCGAAGGCGAGAGCATCAAGGTCAAGATCTCGACTGAGCGCTACAACGACGACCCGACCTTCCGCCCGCTGTTCGGAACGGACAGGATCACCCTCACGCTCAGCGGCCGGGAAGACGGCGAGATGGCGGAATTCGAGGGCAGCGCTCTGCAGCTTCCCGGCGTCGCATTCCGGGCCGTGCTGACCCGGATCAGCGACTAGCCGCGGGTCAGCACGCTTCTCTGATCAGGCACCAATCAGTTCTTGGGGAGCTTCGGGATGCTTTCCGCAAAGCCGTTGAAGCAGGCCAAGCGCTCGTCCTCTTCCTTGAAGAAGCGGCAGTCGGCGACGCCCTTCGCCTTTGCGGGCTTCGGCTTCGGCTGGGGCGGGATCACCCCGTCGTAGCAGTTGAGCCGGTCCTTGGTGCCGTCGTCGAGATCGAGACAGGCCTGCAGCCTGACCGCGGTGGACTGCGGCTTGCCCTTGGGCGCGGCCGCCTCCGGTTTGCCCTTGGCCGCCGCCTCCATGGTACCCTTGCTGGCCCCCTTGGGCTTGACCTGCACCAGCGGCTTGTCGCCAACCATCGGCGTGTCGGTTTGCGCAAAAGCGGCGGCCGAATACAGCACCGCGACAAGCGCCAGAATCATCCTCATGTCAGTCAGCTCTCGTTGGTCCCCAACCCTCGCCTTCTAGCGCCCTCCTGCGCGGTTTGCCAAGCGTCCGCTGAGGAGAAAAGCCGGATGTGACGGGCTTTGCACTATGCCGCGGCCGTCGCCACGGCCTGCCGGGGCCGGGTCAACCCGACAACGGCAAGCGCGAGAACGACGAAGCCGGCCGCCACGAAGCCGATGGTGTGCAAGAGATCGCGCGCGAACAAGGCCCCGCCCGCTGCGGAGCCCACGGCCTGCCCGACATAGAGCACGGACGTATTGAGCGAGACGGTGGCCGGCGCCAGCGACGGCGCTGCCGCGACCAGGCGCACCTGCTGCATCGAGTTGGTCGAGGCAAAGCCCAGCCCCCAGATCGCGACCGAGAGGATCATCAGTGCCAAACTGCCGGCGCCGAGCGCCCATCCGGCGATGCCCGCGAGCAACAGGCTCGTGAACAGAACCGAGGTCCTGTAGGGCCCCCAGGTATCGACGATCCGCGTGGCAATGAGGAGGCCGAGGAAGCCGCAGATACCGTAGACGCCGAAGGCCAGACCGACCGCATCGGGACTGGCATCCGTCAGCTTGTTCAGGAGCGGCCCCATGAAGGTGAAGATCACGAACTGCCCGGACATCTGCAGCATGGTGATCGCAAGCAGCAGCACGATGGTGCGATTGCGCCCGACTTCGCCCCAGGTCTTCAGATCGACCGGCGTGCCCTTCAACCCCTCCGGCAGCCGCCACAGCAACAGCAGGAAGCTGAGGCAGCCGAGCGCGCCAATCGCGCCGTAGGATGCCCGCCAACCGTAACGGCTGGCGATGAAGGTGATCAGCGGCAGCCCGACGGCCGCGGCAATCGACCATCCAAGAAACACATAAGCGATCGTGCTGCCACGCTTTTCGACCGGCACGATGATCGCCGCAGTGCCTGCGGCCTGCGGGGTATAGAGCGCGCCGATCGCGAGCATCAACAGGCGAATGGCGAGCAGGCTCGTATAGTCGGGTGCGAGGGCCGAGCCGATATTGCCGACGGCAAGCAGCGCCAGCGTTGCGGTGAGCAGCATGCGCCGCTCGATCCGACTGGTCAGCCACGCCGTCAGGGGCGAGCCGATGCAGAGCGTGATGGCGCCGAAGGTGATCAGAAGGCCCGCTGTGCGGATGCTGATGTCGAGCTCCGACGACAATTCAGGGAGCATTCCGGCCGGCGCGAGCACCGCGCAGCCGGTGACGACATTTCCAAGCATCAGGGCGGTTGGCGCGAAGCGGCGGGAAGCGGGATCGGATTTCATGCAGGTGCATGTAGGTAGCATCGGCACGGCGCGGAAGGTCCGACCATGTCTATTTCGCCGGATCCACGATGTCGCTGCGCGCACCAGCCGTGTTCACCTTCGCCGGCGCGCAGGTAGCGAGCAGCCGGTCGAGCGCCACCGTGAGCCCTTCGTTCGAGAGCCGGCTGGTGCGGGATGGCCCGGCGCCGTCCTGCCCCTGCGCCGCCTCCGTGAAATCGAAGTGTGGCGCATCCGACAGCGAAAGCAGCGTGGCCTTCCTGAATTGCGTGCCCCAGAACTCAAATCCCTGCAGCTTGACTGGAATCGAGATGAGCGCCAGCGAGTTTGCGCTTCCCAGCGCCACGCGAACCGAGGTAGGGCTGGCCGCGGACGCCGCAGGACGCCGGAACTCGAGCGCGAAACGATCGAGGTCGAAGCATGTGAGGCGCCACGCAATCAGGCGAAAGGATTTGTCGGTGTCATTCCGCTCGGCGACAACCTTCTGGACCATGCTGCGCATGCCGAATTCGAACAGCCACGGCGTTTCCACGTGCTCGCGCCGGTCGATGCCGAACCGCACGATCTCATCGCGCGTGAGCATGTGCATGTCCTCATATCTCACGGTGTCGGCAAGCCTGAGCAGGCCGAGGTCGACGCCCATTTTTGTGATGTAACTCGTCAGCAACTGCTCGGCCCGATCGAGGCCGCGCCTGGTGGCTGCCGCGCGCATCTCCGCTGTCGGCGCCTCGACCCGGAAATGCGTCACGACCTTCGGCGAGTGCACCCCGAGCACGGCATCCGGTGCAATCTCCCGTGTCGCAGCTCCCAGCATCACATAAGGACAGGCCGAGGCGCAGACTGCCCCGCGGGTGGAGAGGTCACCATGCAATTCGCGCCCCGCGGCCTTCACCTTCAGACATACGTCACTGTCCTGCGCCTCGAAGCCACACTCTTCCGCCATCGTCCGCCCGACCCGCGCCACCGCGGCCCGCTCCCGGAGCATGGCACCCATCGCAACAGCCTGATCCAGATTGCCGCCGGGTGAGGCGAAATAGATCGGCAGGCGGCGATCGGGAACCTTTTGCAGGAATTTGCGAAACCGCGGCGCGGCTCCGGCGTCGATTGTGCCTTCTGCAGCGATCCAGCGGTCGCAGCCGCGGCCGCAGGCATCGGGCCCTCCTTTGACGACATAGAACGTGATTGGCCGCTGCGAGGTCGGCGGCGTCTTTGGCCGCATTTGTGGCAGCGGGCGTCCCGGCAACGGCTGACTTGGCTGCGGCGTCAGAGGGGCCCGCGAGACGCGGCTCAGGGCCGGCGCGGCCCAGGCAGGACCCAACGTTGGCCCGCCGACCAATGTCAGAAATGTGACGATGACAATGCCGGCGCCGCCCCTGAGGCAAGTCGATCCAACGAACGTCACGAAGCAACTAACCCCAAAACCGCAGCCCATTCCCGACAAGTCCCATGAAACAACAACCTGTGGACGCATGCAACGTCAAGGTGCGTCTGGCGTCCGGCTCTGAAACGGGACGCAGGCAATTTCCTCGTTTTGCCCGATTGCGCAGGCCGAATCGCCTGATATACCGCTCGTTCCCGCTTACCTGCGCTCGTTCGCAGGAGTGAGCTTCAGGAGAAATGCCATGTCCGACGACCACAAGTCCGAATCCGGTTTCCAGTACAGCCTCAGCAATTTGAAGCCCGTGACCCCGGCCGCCAAGGTTACCCTCACCTTCCCCGACGGCGCCAAGCGCCAATTCGACAAGAGCATTACCGGCCTCGACATCGCCAAGGGCATCTCGCCGTCGCTCGCCAAGCGCACGGTGGCGATGGCGCTCGACGGCGCGCTCACCGATCTCAATGATCCCATCGAGTCCGATGCCAAGATCGAGTTCGTTGGCCGCGAAGATCCCCGCGCGCTGGAATTGATACGGCATGACGCCGCGCATGTGCTCGCCGAGGCCGTGCAAGCGCTGTGGCCGGGGACTCAGGTCACCATCGGCCCGGTGATCGAGAACGGCTTCTATTACGACTTCTTCCGCAACGAGCCGTTCACCCCGGAAGATTTTGCCGCGATCGAGAAGAAGATGCGCGAGATCATCGCGCGCGACAAACCCTTCACCAAGGAAGTCTGGGATCGCGAGAAGACCAAGCAGGTGTTCCGCGACAAGGGCGAGGCCTTCAAGGTCGAGCTGGTCGACACCATTCCCGGCAATGAGCCGATCAAGATCTATTTCCAGGGCGACTGGTTCGATCTGTGCCGCGGCCCGCACATGACCTCGACCGGCAAGATCGGCAACGCCTTCAAATTGATGAAGGTGGCGGGCGCCTATTGGCGCGGCGATTCCAACAACCCGATGCTGACCCGCATCTATGGCACCGCCTTCGCCAAGCAGGAGGACCTCGACGCCTACCTCAAGCAGATCGAGGAAGCCGAGAAGCGCGACCATCGCAAGCTCGGGCGAGAGCTCGACCTCTTCCACTTCCAGGAGGAAGGTCCGGGCGTGGTGTTCTGGCACCCCAAGGGCTGGACCATCTTCCAGCAGCTCATCGCCTATATGCGGCGGCGCCTGACCGGCGACTACAGCGAGGTCAACGCGCCGCAGATCCTCGACAAGGTGCTGTGGGAGACCTCCGGCCATTGGGGCTGGTACCGCGAGAACATGTTCGCGGCGCAGTCGGCCGGAGACGAGGCCGAGGACAAGCGCTGGTTTGCGCTCAAGCCGATGAACTGCCCCGGCCACGTGCAGATCTTCAAGCACGGCCTGAAGAGCTACCGCGACCTGCCGATGCGGCTCGCCGAGTTCGGCGTGGTGCATCGCTACGAGCCATCTGGCGCCATGCACGGATTGATGCGCGTGCGCGGCTTCACCCAGGACGATGCGCATATCTTCTGCACCGAGGAGCAGCTTGCCGACGAGTGCCTGAAGATCAACGACCTGATCCTGTCGACCTATGCCGATTTCGGCTTCACCGGCGACCTCACCGTCAAGCTGTCGACCCGCCCCGACAAGCGCGTCGGCACCGATGCGATGTGGGATCATGCCGAGCGCGTGATGGCGACGGTGTTGCGCGAGATCCAGTCGCAGAACAATCACATCAAGACCGAGATCAATCCGGGCGAAGGCGCCTTCTACGGGCCGAAGTTCGAATACGTGCTGCGCGATGCCATCGGCCGCGACTGGCAGTGCGGCACCACGCAGGTCGACTTCAACCTGCCGGAGCGGTTCGGCGCGTTCTATATCGACCATGACGGCGGCAAGAAACCGCCGGTGATGGTGCACCGCGCGATCTGCGGCTCGATGGAGCGCTACATCGGCATCCTGATCGAGCACTATGCCGGCAACTTCCCGCTCTGGCTCTCGCCGGTGCAGGTGGTGGTCACGACCATCACCTCGGAAGCCGACGAATACGCCAAGCAGGTGGTGGAGCAGGCACGCCGCGCCGGCCTGCGGGTCGAGATCGACCTGCGCAACGAGAAGATCAACTACAAGGTCCGCGAGCACTCGCTGGCCAAGATCCCGGCGCTGCTCGTGGTCGGCAAGAAGGAGGCCGAGACGCACTCGGTCTCCGTTCGCCGGCTCGGCAGCGACGGCCAGAAGGTGATGCCGACCGACGAGGCGATCGCCGCGCTGGTCGACGAGGCGAGCCCGCCTGACGTCAAGCGGGCACGCGGCGCTGCCTAAACCACCGGTGCCGCCGTCGCGACCGGGCGTCCGGCGGCGGCACTTCCCGGCAAGGCTACTTCAGCGCATTCGGCCAGATAGAGGAACATGGTGGCGAGCAGCCCTTCCATGGCCACGCGCCCGCGCGGCAGGATGGTGATTTCATCATTGGCGGCCCCGCCCCGCCGCAGCAATCCCTGCGCTTCGGCGTCCCGCAACAGCGTGAACACGTGTTTGCGGGACACCGAGAACCGTGTCGCCAAGGCCTTCATGGACAAGGGCACGGGCTTGACCGGCGGAAACGACTCGTCCGCCGGACCCGCCAGCGCCAGGCTGAACAAGACCATCATTCCGGCGCTGCGCTCGGCAAAGAGTTCGAGTTCGGGGGCGTTATCGAGCACGCGCAAGCCCGCGACAAAGCGGCGGCCGAGCTCGATCGCAAATGCACCCACGAAAGCGGGATCATCGACGGCGGCCCGATAGGCCCTCGCCTGCGGGATCACCATGCCGATGGCATCAAAATGGGCGCTCCATCGGACCCGGTGCAGCGTCAACAGCTTCTCGGTCGGCACCAGCGGCCGCCGGCGCCGGTCACGGTCCGGCGCGGCCGAAAGCAACCCGGCCGCACGCATCAACGCCAGCATGGCCTCGCAGCGTCCGCGGCTGCACAGGCCTAGGCGGACGCACAGGTCCTTCATGGCACCGACGGTCAGCCCCGGCTCTGTGGCGCGCCGTCGGCTGTAATGAAGATAGAGGGCAACGTGCGGAAGCACAGCGCGGGCGCGGTCGTTGAGCAGCGCATTCAGGATGCGGTCGCCCCGGTAGAGCGAGACCGAACTTTGCGCACAAGCCCGGATGGCAGCGACGAAGGCGGGATGACCGCGCAAGGCGGCAACGGCATCGGGAGAAGGAGTTAACGCGGCGTCCGACATTCCCGGTTCACATCACATGCGGATCTTCCTGCCGCGCTTTGGCAACTAGCAATTCACGCACACTCTTACAATTGCCACCGCTCTTGATGACGGCGGCAATGCAGAGGCGGCATCGCCGGTGTTGCACGCAAGCCACGGCGCGCTGGAACGATAACGATCTGCGGAATCCACCCAAAAAGTCGCAGTTCTCGCAAGCCCTCTTGGTGGCTACCCGTCCTTGGTCGCAGGTCGGATTCACCGGATGCGTCTTGATGCAATGGGGGTGAAGTGCTGGTCGCGACGAAGCAGCTTTGGCTGGCGACGGCGCTGTCACTGGCTGCAGCGAGCCCTGCCTTCGCGCAGGCGACCGAAGGCGGCGCGGGCGGCAGCAGCTCTGCCTTTTCGAATGGCGGCACGAGCTCGGCAACCAGCCAGGGCGGCTACGGCGGCGACTCGCCGGCGGTCATCCGCGGCGGTGGCGGCGGCGGCGCCGGGGCGTCGGGCGGCGGCGGCGGATCGGGCTCCGGCGGCGCGGTCGGCGGCAATGGTGGCATCGGTGCGGGGCTTAGCGGGGGCGGCGGCGGCAATGGCAGCAGTGGCAATAGCGGCGGCGGAGGTGGCGGCGGCGCGCATGGCGACGTCGTGACCGTCGACACCGTCAACGCCGCAACGACAACGGGCGGCGCGGGCGGTCATGGCGGTTCGAGCACGGGCACCGCGAGCGGGGGCGGCGGAGGCGCCGGCGGCTATGGCGTCGTGGTCGATGGCAGCGTCCTCACCTACTCCAACAACGGCACCATCGGCGGCGGTAACGGCGGAAACGGCGGCGCCAATACCACTGGCAACGGCTTTGGCGGCAACGGAGGCGACGGCGGATACGGTGTCTACCTGACCGGCAGCAGCATCCTCAGCAATTCCGGGACCATCGCGGGCGGAAACGGGGGCGGCGGCGGAAACGCAACCTCCAGCACCCAGAACTCGGCCGGCGGCGACGGCGGCAACGGCGGCACCGCCGTCACTTTCGCCAGCGGCGGCACGCTGATCAATTCGGGCACAATCACCGGCGGCACGTCCGGCGCGCCTGGTGCCGGCTCCTCCTCAAGCTTACCCAATGGCGTGAAGAGTGACGGGGAGGCTGGCTCGGCCGGCGACGGCGTCGTCGGCGCCAATCTCACGATCATCAACAGCGGCACGATCTCGGCCGGCGTGAACCTCGGCGCGGCGGTCGACGCCAACGCCATCACGTTCACCGGGGGCAGCAACATCCTCGAACTCTGGGCCGGCTCGGTCATCAACGGTAACGTCGTCGGCACGGGCACCGATACGTTCCGGCTCGGCGGCTCGACCGACAGCACCTTCGACGTCTCCGGCATCGGCTCGACTGCGCAGTATCAAGCCTTTTCGAGCTTCGTGAAGACCGGCGGCAGCACCTGGACCCTGACAGGCACGACGACGGCGACGACGCCGTGGAGCATCAATCAGGGCACGCTTGCGGTCAGCTCCGACGACAACCTCGGCGCGGCATCCGGCGGGCTCGCCTTCGGTGGCGGCACGTTGCAATTTCTAGCGGGATTTTCCAGCAGTCGAACGGTGACGCTGAATGCGGGCGGCGGCACGATCGACACCAACGGCTACGACGCGGCACTCGATGGCGCCATCGGCGGCACCGGCGGCCTCACCAAGATCGGCAACGGAACTCTCGCGCTGACCGGCGTCAACTCCTACTCCGGCGGGACGGCCGTCAACGGCGGCACTCTCGCCGTTGCTTCCGACTCGAGCCTCGGCGCGGCGTCGGGCGGCCTCTCCCTCGACGGCGGCACGCTGCAATTCCTGGCTGGATTTTCCACCGCTCGAACGGTGACGCTGAATGCGGGCGGCGGCACGTTCGACACCAACGGCTTCAACGCGACGCTTGATGGCCCAATCGGCGGCGCCGGAGGTCTAACCAAGATCGGCAGCGGGACGCTCGTGCTGGCCGGCATCAGTTCCTATTCCGGCGCGACGACAGTCAATGCCGGCGTGCTCGACGTCGAGGGCACGATCACCACCTCGGCGGCGACCGTCAACGCCGGGGGCGCCCTGACCGGCGCCGGCACCCTCGCGCCGCAGACTCTGACGGTCAATGCCGGCGGCCTACTCGCGCCGGGCAATGGTACGTCGGGCTCGTCGTTCACGATCATCGGCAACCTCGCCTTGCAATCCGGCGCGATCTATCTGGTGCAGCTCGATCCGGCGGCGGCATCGTCCACGAACGTAACCAGTGGCGCGACACTCGGCGGCGCAACCGTGAAAGCGGTCTTCGCCAATGGCAGCTATGTCAGCAAGACCTATACCATCCTCACCGCAGATGCCGGCATCTCCGGCACCTTCAGTTCGCTAGTGAACACCAATCTGCCTGCGAATTTCGCGGCCAGCCTGAGCTATGACGCCAACGACGTCTTCCTCGACCTGACCCTGAGTTACACCATTCCGAGCGGCCTCAACCGCAATCAGCAGGCGGTCGGCAACGCACTGACCAACTTCTTCAATGCGAACGGCGGCATTCCGCTGGTCTATGGCGCGATGACGCCGGCGGGCCTGACGCAGGCGTCCGGCGAACTCGGGACTGGTTCGCAGCAGACCACGTTCAACGCGATGAATGGATTCATCGGCTTGCTCATG
Source organism: Bradyrhizobium sp. UFLA05-153 (assembly GCF_054185185.1). Lineage (NCBI taxonomy): Bacteria > Pseudomonadati > Pseudomonadota > Alphaproteobacteria > Hyphomicrobiales > Nitrobacteraceae > Bradyrhizobium > Bradyrhizobium sp. UFLA05-153. The sequence continues at coordinate 13,083 of NZ_JBBIAM010000045.1, read as the reverse complement.
GATCCCTCCATGCAATGGATCGACAGGCCGGGCGGATCGAACGGCACGAGCGGCTTTGCGGCGGACGATTCCGCGACCACGCGCGCCAATCGCAAGCCAACCGACGCCTTCGCAATGCTGCCCCACCCGCGCGAAGACACCTTCGCCCAGCGCTGGAACGCGTGGGCGAGCGGTTTTGGCGGCTCGCAATCGACCAGCGGCAACGCAGCCCTGGGCTCGAACGACACGACAAGCCGCATCTTGGGCACCGCGGTCGGCGCCGACTATCGCTTCTCGCCGCAAACGCTGGCCGGCTTTGCGCTGGCAGGCGGCGGCACCAATTTTGGCGTGACCGGTCTCGGTTCGGGTCGCTCCGACCTGTTCCAGGCCGGCGCCTACCTGCGCCACATCGAGGGACCGGCGTATATCTCTGCCGCCCTCGCCTATGGATGGCAGGACATCACCACCGACCGCAGCGTCGGCGTCGACCGTCTGCGCGCCGAGTTCAACGCCAATGCCTATTCGGGCCGCGTCGAAGGCGGCTACCGGTTTGTCGCACCTGTGGGCACCGGTATTGGCCTCACGCCCTACGCAGCAGCCCAGGCGACCACCTTCAATCTGCCGGCTTACGCCGAACAGGTCGTCTCTGGCGCGTCGACCTTTGCACCGGGCATGCAGATTTCCCGCACCCGGCTTTCACTTGTCTCATCAAGCCTTCGCACTCGATCGGTCGTTACGACGAGTCGGGATGCGGAAGAGTTTGAGCGTATCGTGCAGGTAATCCTGCGGATACTCTTTGAAGCCCCTGCCACGTTTTCCTGCTCGTTGTATTTGAGCTACGCCAGCAAGAACGTGACCGACGCCCGCAGCGAGCTCGGCCTTCGAACCGACAAGTCCGTCGCCGTGCCTGACGGCATCCTGACATTGCGCGGCCGCCTCGCCTGGATGTACGACTTCAACCCGGATCGCTCGGTCGCGGCGACCTTCCAGTCGCTGCCGGGCGCAAGCTTTGTAGTCAACGGCGCGGCACAGGCGCGCAACGCCGCGCTCACGACGACGTCGGCCGAACTGAAATGGTCCAACGGCTGGTCGGCCGCCGCGACATTCGAAGGTGAGCTCTCCGCCGTCACGCGCTCCTATGCCGGCAAGGGTGCGGTGCGCTACGCTTGGTGAACTGCAACGGGCGCAGATCACAATCCGTCTAGATGGGGGGTCTACGGTCTCGTGGCCAGCAGGATCGCGTGCTAATGCGATGGCCAAAATTGGCCCCATGAAAGAGATACCCGTGCCCGACGCCATCGAATTGTTAAAGACCCGCCGCTCCGTCAAGCCGCGCGAGATGGCTGGGCCCGGCCCCTCGCCGTCCGAGCTCGAGACGATCCTGACCATCGGCGCGCGGGTGCCGGATCACGGCAAGCTCGCGCCCTGGCGCTTCATCGTCTTCGAGGGCGAAGCCCGGATGCGCGCCGGCGAAGTGATCGCGCGCGTGTTCGCGCGCAAGAATCCGGGCGCGCCGGCGGCCGAGATCGAGGTCGAGAGGAAGCGGCTCACTGACGCGCCGCTCGTCATCGGGATCGTCAGCTTCACCAAGCCGCATCCGAAGGTGCCGGCCTGGGAGCAGGAATTGTCGGCCGGCGCCAGCGCCATGAACATCGTCACGGCCGCGACCGCGCTCGGCTATGGCGCGTGCTGGCTGACCGGCTGGTTTGCTTTCGACCGCGACGTGCTGGAAGGGCTCGGGCTGAAGCCGGATGAGAAGCTCGCCGGCCTCGTGCACATCGGCAGGCCGACCAAGCCAAGCGAAGACCGCCCTCGCCCGGCACTCTCGGAGATCGTGACGCGGTTTTAGTCGACTTCACCCAGTTGACGGACCGCTCATCTTCCGGCTTTGATCCCGTTGCGTCGACCGGGCAGGATACCGAAGTGACGCTTGCTCACGCCCGTGCCGCCGCCTGACGCTGCGCGGGCTCATGCCATGATCACCACGCGACGAACATTCCTCGCCGGCGCAGCGCTGCTCGCCGGCACCGCCATGCGCAGCCGCGCGAAAGACATCCCTGCGCCCTCGCCCGACCAGCTTGAGCGTATCACGGCATTCTTCGACAACGAGGTCTCGGCCCACCGGCTGCCGGGTGCGATCATCCTGGTTCAGCAGCACGGCAAGCCGCTGTATCTGAAGACCATCGGCGTGCGCGACGTCCGGACCGGCCTTTCCATGACGCCGGACACGATCTTCTCCATCCATTCCATGACCAAGCCGATCACGAGCTTAGGGGCGATGATGCTGATCGACGCCGGCAAGCTGTCGCTGTCCGATGCCGTCTCCAAATACATCCCGGCCTTCGCCAGCGTGAAAGTCGGGCTCGACACGCCGGCCGCCGAGCGATTGCATGTGCTCAAGATCGTGGCCCCGATCCGGCCGGTCACCATTCAGGACCTCATGCGGCATACCTCCGGGATCACCTACGGATATATCGGCGGCGAGCTGATCGAAGAGGCCTATATGGCCGCGAACATCTTCGAAGGCCATTTTGACAACAGGGAGTTCGCCGAGCGCATCGCAAGACTGCCGCTGGCGCGCCAGCCCGGCACGCTGTGGCGCTACGGCCACTCGACCGACGTGCTCGGCCGCGTCATCGAGGTCGTTTCGGGGCAGACGCTCTACCAGTTCCTCAAGCAGAACGTGCTCGATCCGCTCGGCATGACCAGCACCAAGTTCGTGCTGACGACGCCCGACGAGTTCAAGCGGATGGCGCGGCCGCTGCCGAACGACACGATTCTGCTCGACGCCGAGCGCGACCGTCTCGCCCATCCCGAATGGGAATCCGGCGGCGGCGGCCTGCTCTCGACCATCACCGACTACGGGCGCTTTGCGCAGATGCTGCTCAACGGCGGCGAGCTCGACGGCAAGCGCTATCTCAGCCCCGCCGCCTTCAAGGACATGACGACGGATCACATCGGGCCAGGCTCGGGCGTCGATCGCGACTACTTTTATTTCCCGGGTGACGGCTTCGGCTATGGCTACGGCCTTGCGGTGCGCACCGATCCCGGCAATGCCAAACCACCGCCGCCGGGCTCGATCGGCGAATTGAAGTGGGATTCCGGCAGCGGCACCTATTTCGGCGTCGATCCCAAGCTCGACATGGTCTACGTCATGATGCAACAGACCCAGAACGAGCGCGGCCGCATCACGCCTGCCTTCAAGGCCCTCGTCTACGACGCCTACCCTCCCGGGCTACGCCGCCCGTGAGGCGCGCTGTCCGATCGTCGTCAGCAACTCTTTGATCTCGCCCGCGGGGCGCGCCGCGCTGAACAGGAATCCCTGAACCTCGTTGCAGCCTTCCGCGCGCAGCCAGTCGAGCTGGTCCTCGGTCTCGACGCCTTCCGCCGTCGTCGTGATGTTGAGGCTGCGGCCGAGCCCCGAGATCGCGCGAACGATGGCGACGCAGTCGGGGCGCTCCGCGAGATCCTTCACGAAGGAGCGATCGATCTTGATCTTGTCGAAGGGAAAGCTGCGCAAATAACTGAGACTGGAATAGCCGGTGCCGAAATCGTCCATGGAGATGCCGACACCGAGCTCGCGGAGCTGGTGCAGAGTGGCGAGGTTGGCATCGGTCTCGGCCAGGAAGATCGACTCCGTGATCTCGAGCTCGAGCCGCTTCGGCGCCAGGCCCGATCGTGCCAGCGCCGAGATCACGACCTGGACCAGGTTGCGGCTGCGGAATTGCGCCGGCGAGAGGTTGACCGCGACCTTGATCTCGCGCGGCCATTTCACCGCCTCGCTGCAGGCCTCGCGAAGCACCCATTCCCCGAGCTGGGTGATCAGGCCGATATCCTCGGCCACCGGGACGAACTCGGCCGGCGAGATCATGCCCTTGTCCGGATGACGCCAGCGCAACAGCGATTCGAAACCCGAGATGCGGTCGGAAGCGATCGAGACCAGCGGCTGGTAGTGCAGCTCGAATTCGCCATTGGCGAACGCACGCCGCAGGTCGAGCTCCATGTCGCGCCGCCGCTGCGCCTGCAGATCCATCTCCTTCTCGAAGAAATGATGCACGCCGCCGCCGTCGGACTTGGCACGGTAGAGTGCCATGTCGGCATTGCGCATCAATTCCTCCGATGTCACGCCGTCGCCGGGCGACAGCGCGATGCCGATGCTGGCGCCGATCACCAGCTCCAGGCCGTCGATCTCGTAGGGGGCGCTCAGCATCTCGATCAGGAGGCTGGCGCAAGCGCTGGCCTCGTTCGGCGACACGTCGGCTGCGAGGATTACGGCGAACTCGTCGCCGCCGACGCGAGCGGCAAGGTTGGCGCCGCGGATCGCGATCGCCAGGCGCTCGGCGACGTGTTTCAGTAGACGGTCGCCGATGGGATGGCCGAAGGAATCGTTGATGGTCTTGAACAGGTCGAGATCGATGCAGAGCACGCCGACCCTTTTGCCCCCGGCCTGATCGAGCGCCAGCTTCAGGCGTTCCTGGAAATGCTCCCGGTTCGCCAGATTGGTAAGCCCGTCATGATGGGCCATGTAGGCGATGCGCGCCTCGGCCTTGCGCCGTTCGGTGATGTCAACCACAGCGACCAGATAACCGTCGCGGCCTTCGAACGTGACGCGGCGGCCGAAGGTCAGGACCTCGATCTCACTGCCGTCGGCGCGCAGGTGCCGCCAGTTGCGCGAGGAGTGATAGGTGTCGCCAAGGCGCTGCAGCGCCTCGGAGTGGCTGTCCCATTCGTCGTGCGGCCAGATCTCCAGCAGGCTCATGCGCAGGAAGGCGTCCCGGTCGTAGCCATAGTGCTGGACCGCGGCGTCATTGACGCCCAGGAAGCGCTTCGTCTCGGCGTCGAACACCCACATCGGCATCGGGTTGTTGTCGAACAGCAGCCGGAACGATGCGTCGCGCTGCTTCAGCGCGGTGACATCGGAGATCGTGAGCGACACGACGTCGGCAAAGGCGGTGGCGCAGAGCCGGAGATGGCGTCCATCGTGCTCGATCTCGCGCTGCTCGCTGCGGCCGCCCGAGATGGCTGCATGCAGAAGCTCCACGACGCCGGGTGTTCCAAGGATCGTGCCGCCCTCTCCGAGCCGGCGCCATAACAGGCTTCCGCTCGCTGCCTTCAGCAGCACCTCCGCGCTTCTGTTGTGATGCACGATCTGGAAGTCGAAGGCCCTCGCATCGGCATCGCGCAGCGCGGCCAGCGACACCACCGCATCGTCGGTCGCAGAGAAGATCGCATCGAGGAGATTATATTGCGCGCCGCGCTCGTTGACGTAAGTCCCGATCAGCATGGCGCCCCAGCGCGAGGCGGTCGGCAGCGCCAGCACATCGTAGGTCCTGACCATGCCGTCGCGCACGCAATGTGCGCGCGCATGATGCGGGCGGCCGTTCCGCAGCGCGTTCGCCGCGACTTCCGTAAGCGCAGTTGCGCAATCGGGCGCCAAGGCTGCCACCGGAACGTCCCAGCGCTCGTCGCCGAGCCATGTCTGCACGTAGCGTCCACTGCGCGACAGTTCGAGCGCACCGTCGGCCCGAAGCAGCGCCATGTGGTCGGCGAGCCGCCCGAGGCTGCCGAGCATCACATCCTCGTAGCGCGGCAACCGTTCGCCCGGCCGTAACGCAGCGTGCCATTTGCGCTGAAGCACCGGGATGTCGTCAAACATGTCGGTGGCCGGTTTGCCCGGCATCTTCTTCGCGGCACTCATTGCAGTCCCCAACGCTATCCCAACGCATCCAAGGCAGGCGCACTTAATGGCGTGTAAAAGGTTTTTGCCTGCGGCGCTCGAGGGGCGATTATGACAGTTTTAAGTCAGGCGATGGTTAGTGCGCATTAGCGACTGTGACAGTTCGTACGCGCTTCAGTCCGGGCGATGAAGTGTACGGGATGACGGGTGGCGTTGGTGGCGTCCAGGGATCGCTTGCCGAATTCACCGCAGTGGATGCAGACCTGCTGGCGCTGAAGCCTGCCAATCTCAGTATGCGGGAGACGGCCGCCCTGCCCTCATCTTCATCACCGCCTGGGAGGCCTGGCCGACCGGGCCAGAATTTCACCCGGCAGCAAGGTCCTGATCCACGGCGGTGCCGGCGGCGTCGGTCATATCGCGATCCAGCTCGCACGTGCGTCCGGTGCTGAGGTGTATGCCACCGGCTCCAAGGCGCAGCGAACGTACATCGAAAGTGTCGGCGCAACCTTCATCGACCGCGACGATATTGTGGAGGCTTACGTTGCGCGGCACACGGCAGGGCGCGGTTTCGATCTCGTCTACGACACCGTCGGCGGAACCGTGCTCGACACCTCGTTCACTGCCGTGCGCCGCTTCGGCCATGAAGTGAGCGCGCTCGGCTGGGGCACGCATGCGCTCGCGCCGCTGTCGTTCCGTGCCGCAACCTATTCCGGCGTGTTCACGCTGCTGCCTCTGCTCAGCGGCGAGGGCCGCGCGCATCACGGCGAGATCCTGGCGGAAGCGACCCGCCTTGCCGAAGCGGGCAAGCTCGTGTCGCTGCTCGATGCCCGCCGCTTCACGCTTCAGACCGTCGCGGACGCCTACGCGCTGATCCGCGACCGCGATGCAAAGGGCACGCTAATCGTCGGGCCCTGAGCCGGCGAGATGACAATCTCGTCGCGCTTCATGGTCCCGCGCCCTTCCGAGGCCGGGTAGGCTGCCGCCCGCTAGTCCTCGCTCGAGGCTGCCGACCGGTTGTTCAGATAGGCCTGGGACAGCAGGAAGAACAGCGCGCGTTCACCCTGATACTTGGCCGCCGGACGGGTGCGCTCGAAGCCATCGGCAAACAGCTTGCCTGACTGGTCGCAAACCTGCCACCGCCAGCCAAATCGCTTGCGTCTCGTTAGGACCACTTCGAACATGCCGATGGGTTGCGCCCCCTGCTCGTTGCCGGCCACGCGAGGCGAAGACAGACGACCCGCGCATCCGGCCCCCTTGGACGGATGCCAGAGATATAACGCAGCAGGAGCGAAAGAGAACAAAATTGATTATCGGAATTGCGTTGCTGGTGCGGTGTTTCCCCAGGCCTTGCGCCTGAAGACGATTTTGGTAGCGCTTTCGCACGCGCATGCAAATCGGAACTCACGCCTGGAGGTGCGGTGAGGAGAGACTCACCGGTCATCCAGGCCAAAATCTCAGCCGCCGACTCGCGCCTGCAAATGCGCGGGATAACGATTGCCCTCGCTTCGAGACGGTATAGCTTTCGCGATCGCGCCGAGCGGTCGACGAGCGCCTGGCCGGCATTTCGTGCGCTGGATGAGAAGCGGGCGAGGTAAGAAGGCTTCGCTGTCCCGTTCAGACTGAACGCGTCAGCGCGCGACGACTTCGACTTCGCCGTCGACGCCGTTGACGACGTTGAAGCCGCGCTCATAGACCTTGCCCTCGTTCTTGGCGATGGCGCGGTATTCGCCTTCGGAGAGCACGACCTTCGGGAAGGCGCCGATCGATTCCTTGATCACGTCGCCGCCGGGGGTGAGCACCGACCAGGCGGTGTTGGCGAGCGCCTCGCCGCCCTTGTCGCTGACGAGCTTCAGCGTGATCACGGCGGCGCGGTGGGTGATGGTCACGTCGGTGAGCTTGCCGGCCTGCACGCGGATGTCGGAGCGCACCACCGAGTTGGCGTCGCCGTAGTTGGAGATGATGTAGTAGGTGCCCTCCGGCAGCAGCACGACGTCGCCAGCGGCAACGTTCGGCACCAACGAGGAGCGCTCGCCGCCTTCGAACTGGCTGCCCTTGTAGATCGCGAACGAGATCTGGTTCTGCGGAATGCGACTGGTGCCGACGCGGCCCTCGATGCGCAGGCCTCCCGCCGGCAGCACGAAGGCCTCGCGGTCGGTCTCGGCTTTCAGGCTCACCGTGCGCACGGCGCTGACGAGACCGAAGGCCACGTGCACGACGTAATTGCCGGGCGGCAGCACGATGTTGGGCGTGGCGTTGCGATCCTCACGGATCAGCTTGAACGTGCCGTTCTCGTCGGGGCGGTCGGCAAACACCCGCCACACCAGCCCGCTGGTGATCGGCGGCAGATCCTTGCCGTATTTAGCGGTCAGCGACAGCACGGCCTGGCCGGGCGCAGCAGCTCCCATGGGCGCGGCCGGCGGGACGGTCGCGACCGAGGGCGGGATGGTGGGAGATGCCGGCTGCGTCAGCGTCGGCGGCAGGCTCGGCGGCGCCGCGCCCGGGCCCGAGGGCGGCGCGAGGCTGACGGCCGCACCGGGATCGGGCACGGCGGCCGGTGGCACCGGCGGCGGGCGGTCGGAGAACAATTGCGCGTGAGCGGCGCCATCGCCGAGGAAGCAGGCAAGCAAAACGGCCGGCAGCAGCCATCCGCCGCGCCGCCACCGTCTGATGCCGTCACCCCCGAAAATCATGTACGTGCTTTTCACCGAAAACGCGGCAAATTCAAGCCACCGGAACCCCGGGAAACACCTGTTTCTGGAACGGGCGGAACCTCAAATGGTTAGTCTTGCGGCAACCAGCCATCGCCATACTCCTGCCCAGTGCCCTCCCCAAAGCGGCATAAACCATGCTTCGCTGTGTTTCTGGCGGGGCTGGATCGCGGTGCCTAGTCTGGTTAGCGTCAGTCGGGTCGTAGGAGATCTTCGGTGCTGGATATGTTGAAGGGTCGCGGCGCGAACGGCTCCAACAGTGCGAACAGCGAAAAGGTGGGGCTCGGCAGCATTCGTCGTCCGGTCATCGGCCTTGCGCTCGGCGGCGGTGCGGCGCGTGGCTTTGCCCATATCGGTATTTTGAGAACGCTGCTCGCCAACGGAATAGTGCCGAACGTCGTGGTCGGCACTTCGATCGGCGCGGTAGTCGGCGGCGCTTATGCCTCAGGTCATCTCGACACGCTCGAGGACTGGGCCCGCAGCTTCCAGGGCGTGCGCAACATCCTCTCCTATCTCGACATTCGCCTCAATGGCTCCGGCCTGATCGGCGGTGAGAAGCTCGCAACCCGACTGGAGGCAGCGATCGGCCAGACCCTGATCGAGGATCTGTCGATCAAGTTCGCCACGGTCGCCACCGAAGTCCGCACCGGCCACGAGATCTGGCTGACTCGCGGCCGCATGGTCGAGGCGATGCGCGCTTCGTACGCGCTGCCGGGCATCTTCGCGCCGGTGCTGATCGGCGACCGCTGGTTGGTCGACGGCGCGCTGGTTAACCCGGTGCCGGTCTCCGCGGCGCGGGCGCTGGGCGCGGAAATCGTCATCGCCGCAAATCTTTCCAGCGACATCTTCACCCATTCCACGACCATCTATTCACACGGCGCGATGGCCGCCCCGGTCGAGCCGGCAGCAACCGAGGACGCGGCGGCCAAGGACGGCGCCAAGGATACCGCCAAGCGGCGCTTCCCGAGATTTTTCTCGCCCGAGCGCACCGTGAAGCGCGAGTTCTTCGGCGGCGGCGGACGGCCCGGCATCTCCTCGGTAATGGTGGATGCCTTCAACATCATGCAGGACCGCATCACCCGCGCGCGCCTTGCGGGCGATCCGCCGGACATGCTGATCACGCCGCGGGTCGGCCAGATCGGCTGGTTCGACTTCCACCGCGCCGACGATCTGATCGCCTTCGGCACCCGCGCCGCCGAGCGCGCGATCGACTCCATCCAGGAGGCGATCCACGTGCTGGCGCCGGCGCCGGAAGGCACCGCGCCCAAGACTGACCAGAACAAGACTGATCAAAACAAGGCCGAGAAAGTCAGCGAATGAGGCTTAGGCCGTCTTGATGTAGTCGCGCAGGGCTTCCTGCTCGGTCTCGTATTCGCGCACGCGCCATTTGACGATGTCGCCGATCGAGATCAGGCCAACCACCTTGCCATTATCGATGACCGGCAGATGTCGGAACTTGCCAGTGGTCATCATCTCCATGATCGCGGAGACCGTGTCGGTGTCCTTGCAGGTCACGACCTTCCGGGTCATGACGCTCGAGACCGGCTCCTCCAGCACGCCGGCGCCCCGCTCGCCCAGCACGCGCACGATGTCGCGTTCCGACAGGATGCCTTCGAGCCGGCTCTGATTCATCACCAGCACCGCGCCGATCTTCTTCTCCCCGAGCAGCTTGATTGCGGCCGACATCTTTGCGTCGGGCTCGACGGTCATGATCTGGTGGCCCTTGGTGTCGAGGATAGAACGTACCGTCATTGCCGCCTCCCTGAATCCTACCCGGCCCTCTAAGCTTGGGCCGGACTTGTTCGCGAGTCTTCAACTAACAGTCTCAATGCCGGTTTCATTCTCAGGCGCTGCGCGAAGCAGGGCCGCTACCGGCTTGTCGCATCACGACATTCTTCGCATGCGATGATGGATGAAATCGCCCCATCCCGCAAGCGTCGCTTCAAACGCGGTCTGAAATGTCCTGTGATGACGCATCTGCAGCATTGGGGCGCGCGCGCGGCACGGGATCGAAAAGCGAGAACAGCAGAAGGCCTGCGAAGAAGCCGCCGATATGCGCCTGCCAGGCGACGGTTGCGCCCTCGGTGTCGACCCCGATGGCCCCGATGCCGAAGATGATGTTGACGCCGAACCACACCGCGAGAAAACCCATCACCCGCCCGTCCCGCAGCGCCCGCGACAGCGGCAGCGCCGGCACTCTTGCCGCTGTGTCGGCATCGCTGCGGCTGAAGGACAGGAAGCTGCCGCGCACGAACGCAAAGCGGATCGCGGCCGCCATGGCACCGGATACCGACGCCGACGCCCCGATCATCGGCGCCACCGCATGCTCATGGGTGAGCAGATGGGCAAGCGCGCCGGCCGCCGCCGTCACCGCCAGGAACAGGTAGAAGCGCACCGGCCCGAAGCGCCGCGCCAGCGCGCTGCCGAACGGCAACAGCCACAGCACGTTGAAGCCGAGATGGGTGAGATTGGCGTGGAGCAGCGAATAGGTGACGAAGGTCCATACCTTCGCACCGGCGCCGCCGGGGATCGCCAGGTTGAGCAGCGAAGAATCGTAGCGCTTCGGGATGAAGCCGAAGACGTCGATGGTCCAGTTTTCGAGCTCAGGCGGCAGCAGCACCCGCAGATGGATCACCGCCAGCAGCGCGATGTAGGCCGTCAGCGCGCCCGGCAGCGTCAAAACCGGCTCGCGCCGCGCGTCCTGAAGTGCGGCCGGTTCATCCGGCGGAGAATTTGGCGGGGCGTCCAAGGGATTTTTGGCTTTCAAAGCGCGAACAGTGCGACAAGCGTGGAGATAGTCGCCTTTGCCCACCCCGTGCAAGTGCACAAAAGGAAAAGGGAGGGCCCTGGGAAAGCCCTCCCTGTCCGTGTCGGCCTTCCGGGACTTGGAGGAAAAAGGTGTATCCCCACCCCTCCCCACGGCCCGTGACCAAACTGTTTGACGCCTTGTGTACAGGCCCCGCCGAGAACCTGGAGTAAAGCAGCGAGGCTTGCGACCACGGCGACCATAGCAGCCGCGCGAACGGGTTAAAGCCCATCGTTAATTTAACGTTAACGACGCAAAGGCCCGTCCCTGGGGGCCAAAAACGCGCCTGCGGCATGGACGCTGCAGATCCGCTCCTGCACAACAAAGAAGGGGACCCGAGGTGCACTGAAGCGGGACAAGTCTGTCCCACGACGTGCAGCCGAGGGGCGAGCGTAGAGTCATGAAACATCCGTCAAGCCGCGAATTCTTCGCCTACTGGGACGACAAGCGCGGCACCGCGCGGGCGCCTGACCGTGCCGATATCGATCCGGCCGCCGTCCGCGGGCTGCTCGGCGACATCTTTGTCCTGTCCTGCGAGCCGACGCTCGGCTTCCCCTTCCGCGTCGCCGGCACGCGCGTCTGCGCACTCGCCGGACGTGACCTCAAGGATCAGAGCTTTGCCGCGCTCTTTACGCGCGAAAGCCGCACCGAGATCGAGGAGATCACTGCCATCGTCGCCGAGGAGACGCTCGGCGCCATCGCCGGCCTCACCGCGACGCGGCAGGACGGAACGCGCGCCCATCTCGAGCTCTTGCTGCTGCCCTTCAACGCGCGCCCGCATACGCCGGTCAGCGTCACCGGTGTGCTCGCCCCGTTCGACGACGAATATGGCGCGCTCGGCGAATTCGCCCTCACCTCCTGGCGCTATCTGCACCAGCCGGAGAAGCTGTTGCCTCGCGCCATCCGCAAGCTGCAGATCGCGCGCGGATTGATGGTATATGAGGGGCTGAGATAGACGCCCGCTTCGGGCGCGCGGGAAACAACGTGCAATCAGATTGGCGCCGCGCCAAGCCCTCCGATCTGCCGGCGATCATCGCGATCGCGACGGCCATCCATCCCGATCTGCCGGAGCGCGCCGACGTCCTTGCGGAGAAGATGAGCTTGTTTCCGGAAGGTTGCGGGGTGCTCATCGCGGGCGACGATGTCTCTGGCTACGGCATTGCTCATCCCTGGACGCTCCACCGGATTCCGCCGCTCGACGACTTCCTGCAAAGGCTGCCGCTCGCGCCGGACTGCCTCTACGTGCATGACGTCGCGGTGATGCCTGCCTCACGCGGCAGTCGCGTCGCGACATCGTACATCGAGATGCTCGTACGCCTGGCGCGCGCGAACGGAATCGAACATCTCGCGCTCGTCTCCGTCTACGACACCTCTCCGTTCTGGGCGCGCCATGGTTTTCGCGTGATCGCGCCCGACGCGGCGTCGCGCATCAAGCTGGCGTCCTATGGCGAAGGCGCGAGATACATGATCCGCGATCTCGATCAGCGCGGTTGAACGGCGCCTAGTGCGGCGCAGCGTGCAGGTCTGCTGCCGCCGCGGATCGTTCACGTTGCCGTGTAGCCTCTCGAACCGGTCTTCATCAGCTCCCGTCCAACGGCTGAGCGGGCCGTTCCGGGCTTCGCTGAACCGAAGACTGGAGAATTCTTATGTTTACGAAATCCAGATTGACAGCAATTGCATTGATCAGTTTCGCTGTGACGACCGCGATGGCCGCGACCAACGCCAACGCATTCCACCAGCGCGTTACGACCTGCGACGTCTTCTTCCTTGCGGGGTGTGGCGAAATTCTTCCGACCGTCACCCCGGAAGGCCGTCGCATCGTTCGTCTGCCGACGCCTCCTCGCGACACGTCCCCGACCTACATGAAGCAGTCCGATTCCCGCTACAACTCAGCGATGAATAATGCCGGAGGT
>NZ_JBBIAM010000044.1:0-70136 GCF_054185185.1 Bradyrhizobium sp. UFLA05-153 | reverse complement strand
CCCTACAGATACTTGATTCTCACACCTAAGCCGCCGCGACCAACTGACTCAGTAGTATTAGCGAAGCGTAACCCACCTCTTTGCTGTCCGCGCTGTGAGAAAAGCGGTGGGTTACGCGGAGCCTGTCATCGGGCCGCGCTTCGCGCGGACCCGTTGGCCAACCCACCCTACACATGTCGCTACACCGACCAGTAGTTCGGATGCTGGTAGGCTCGCGAGCGGTCGCCCCAGTCGAACTCCTCGCCGTCGAACTCGCACGGGCCGGCGCTGAGCTCGTCCAGCGTCACCTCCACCTGGAAGGCCTGGCGGTGCGGGTCGTATTTCAACGCGCTCCACTGGAGGGGATAGTGATGGTGGGTGCCGAGCAGCCCGCCGGTCTTGATCACGGCATAGGCGACCGTACCGCTCAGCTTGTCGAGCATCAGCCGCTCGATCGTGCCGAGCTTCGTGCCGTCGCGCCCGAAGACGGCGACATGCTCAACGCGATCACTGGGAACCATGGTGTGCATGGCGTGCTCCCTGGGTTCTTGCGTTGCGCGCACTATAGCACAGGCGACGGAAATGTAGGGCGGGTTAGCGTCAGCGTAACCCACCTCTTTTCGTCCCACGGAGAGAGAAGCGGTGGGTTACGCTTCGCTAACCCACCCTACGCTGCTACAGCAACTGCAAGCGCACCGACTCCGCGCCCTCGCGCAGCAGCGGCAGGAAGCGGTCGATCAGCTCCTGCGTCGGCACGCGATCGACATGGGCGCCCATGTTGATGGCGGCAACGATGGTGTCGTCGTAGCGGCGGACAGGCACGGAGATCGAGCGGAAATGCGGCTCGGCTTCGCGATCGACCAGCGAAAAACCCTGCGCCCGATCGGCGGCGATCTGCGCAAGGAGCAGCTTCGGATCGGTCACGGTCTGCGCCGTCAGCGCCTCGCGCTTCATCTTCTTCAGGCGGGCGGCGAGCGCCGCGTCGTCGAACTGTCCGAGCATAGCGCGGCCGACCGAGGTGCAAAACGCCGGCAGCCGGTAGCCGATCTCGAGCCCGCCGGAGAACACCCGCATGGGACTGCCGCGCGCGATGAACACGACGTCATCGCCGTCGAGCACGGCGAGGGAGGAGATCTCCTGCGCCGCGGTTGCGACGCGGTCGAGCAACGGCTGCAGCACGGCGACGAGCTGGTTGGAGCGCAAATACGACGCCGCCAGCGTCAGCACGTGCGGCGTCAGCGAGAACAACTTGCCGTCGCTCGCGACGAATCCGCCGCGCTGCAGTGTGAACAGGCTGCGCCGTGCGGTGGCGCGCGGCAGCGCGGCGGCGCGAGCAAGATCGCTCAGTGTCATCGGGCCGGCGGTCGTGCCGAAGGTCTGGAGCAGTCGCAGGCCGCGATCGAGGCTCTCGACGAAATCCGTCGCTCGCTCCTCCGTCTCGTTCCGCTTCAGCTTGGGCATCCGCTCCGCGCCTGCAAAATATTGCTTGCTGCCAAACCAACGCATGTCATAATTCGCCCATTCGTTCAATAGGCGAACAACGCCACTCCGAGCAAAAGGGACGCGACCGCCATGATGAGCCAGGAGCAGAACGACCTGATCACGCGCACCGGGCCGAAGGATCCCTGCGGCAGACTGATGCGGAGCTACTGGCAGCCGGCGGCGCTGGTGGACGAGCTGGAGGGCGCGCGACCGGTACGGCCCGTCAAATTGCTCGGCGAGAACCTGGTGCTGTTCCGCGACGAGAGCGGCCGCTACGGCCTGATCGACCGCCACTGCGCGCATCGCGGTGCCGACCTCGCCTTCGGACGGCTCGAGAATGGCGGTCTGCGCTGCGCCTTCCATGGCTGGTTGTTCGACGCGACGGGGCAGTGCATCGAGACGCCGGCCGAACCGAGGGATTCAAAGCTCTGCCAGAACATCCGCCAGCGCTCCTATCCCGTGGTGGAGAAGAGCGGCATCCTCTGGGCCTTTCTCGGCGAGGGTGAACCGCCGGCCTTTCCGGAGCTCGACTGTTTTGTCGCGCCGGGCACGCACACTTTTGCGTTCAAGGGCCACATGGCCTGCAACTGGCTCCAGGCGCTGGAAGTCGGCATCGATCCCGCGCACGCCTCCTATCTGCACCGCTTCTTCGAGGACGAGGACACCTCGACCGCCTACGGCAAGCAGTTCCGCGGCGCATCCGCCGGCTCCGAACTGCCGATGACCAAAATCCTGCGCGAATACGACCGTCCCATCATCAATGTCGAGCACACCGAATACGGTCTGCGGCTGATCGCGCTGCGCGAGATCGACGAGGAGCGCACACATGTGCGCGTCACCAACCAGCTCTTCCCGCACGGCTTCGTCATTCCCATGAGCACGGAGATGACGATCACGCAGTGGCACGTGCCGGTCGATGACGAGAACTGCTACTGGTACGCGATCTTCACCAGCTACACCAACCCGGTCGACAAGCAAAAGATGCGCGACCAGCGGCTCGAGCTCTACGAGCTGCCGGATTACATCTCCCGCAAGAACAAGGCCAACGACTACGGCTTTGATCCGCACGAGCAGCAGACCGTGACCTATACCGGCATGGGCACCGACATCAACGTCCACGACCAGTGGGCGGTGGAATCCATGGGCGCGATCCAGGACCGCACCAAGGAGCATCTCGGGCAGAGCGACAAGGCGATCGTGCAATTTCGCCGCCTGCTCCGGCAGGAGATCGAGAAGGTCTTGGGCGGCGAGAAGCCGATGCTGCATCTCGACGACAGCAACGCACGCAGCATCCAGGGGCCGGCGACCATGGACGGAATCGGCCCGACCCAGGGCTGGGAGACCTACTGGATGGAAGTCGACGTCAAGCGGAGGCGCGGCGCGCCCTGGATGGCACCGGTGCCGAAGGACATTGCCGATAACGTGCACCGGCTGACGGCGGCGGAGTGATAATGCCGTTCGCTGCCAGCAGGTCGCGACGGCGGCTCCCCATTCTCCGCTGTGATGCCCCGCGAAGGCGGGGCATCCAGTACGCCGCGGCCTCTCGTGGACGCGTACCGTCTCTGGAATACTGGATCGTCGCCCCAGTGCGCAAATTGCGCACAAGGCGGACGATGACAGCGTGGGTTATATTCTCACCGAGCGAGAAGGAACTACCCAAGTGAGTTTCGTCGCGCGTCATGGGCTTTGGTCGGCCGAGCAGAAGGACGCGGCGCTGCGCGTGCGGCGGCTCGCCGAGGAGAAGAACCTCGAGGTCGTCCGCCTCGCCTTCCCCGACCAGCACGGTATTTTGCGCGGCAAGACCATCATCGCATCGGAGGCCATCGCGTCGCTGGAGAGCGGCTGCTCCATCACCACGACCATGCTCGCCAAGGACACATCGCACCGCACGGTGTTTCCCGTGTTCACATCAGGCGGCGGCTTCGGCATGAAGGAGATGGAGGGCGCGGCCGACGTGCTTATGGTCGCCGATCCCACGACATTCCGCGTCCTGCCCTGGGCGCCGACCACGGGCTGGCTGCTGTGCGACCTCTACTTCAATGACGGACGGCCGGTGCCGTTCGCGACGCGCAACCTTTACCGGCGCGTGCTCGACGAGCTCGGCGCGCGCGGCCATGATTTCGTCGCCGGCCTCGAAGTCGAATTCCACATCTTCAGGCTCGACGACGCGCATATGCGCGCCGAAGACGCCGGCCAGCCCGGCACGCCGCCGTCGGTGAGCCTGCTCAGCCACGGCTATCAGTACCTCACCGAGCAGCGCTTCGATCAGATGGAGCCGGTGCTGGAAATCCTGCGCCGCGACATCGTGGCGCTCGGGCTTCCCCTGCGCTCCGTCGAGGTCGAGTTCGGACCGAGCCAGTGTGAATTTACTTTCCAGCCGCGGAAGGGCATCGAGCCCGCCGACAACATGGTGCTGTTCCGCTCCGCCGTGAAGCAGATCGCGCGCCGTCACGGCTATCACGCCACCTTCATGTGCCGGCCAAAACTGCCGAACGTATTCGCGAGCGGCTGGCATCTGCACCAGTCGATCGTCTCGCGCGCGACGGCTGAGAATCTGTTCATGGCGAAGGAAGCCGGTCAGCCGCTGAGCGAATTCGGCCGCGCCTGGCTGGCAGGCCTGCTCGATCACGCCCGCGCCTCGGCTGTATTCACGACACCGACTATCAACGGCTACAAGCGCTACCGCTCTTATTCGCTGGCGCCGGACCGCGCGATCTGGGGCCGCGACAATCGCGGCGTGATGATCCGCGTGCTCGGCGGTACAAACGATCCGGCGACGCGCCTGGAGAACCGCATCGGCGAGCCCGCCGCCAATCCCTATCTCTACATGGCTTCGCAAATCCTCTCGGGGCTGGACGGTGTCGATCGCAAGCTCGATCCCGGCCCGTCGGCCGACGCGCCCTACGAGACCAAGGCGCCGCTACTGCCAAAATCCCTGCGCGATGCCGTCGGCGCGCTGAAGGACGACCCGTTCTTCCGCGAGAAGCTGGGCGCCGAGTTCGTCGACTACTACACCCACATCAAGAATGCCGAGATCGACCGCTTCCTGGCCGAGGTGACCGACTGGGAGCATCGCGAATATTTCGAGATGTTCTAGTTTTAGGACGTCATTCCGGGGCGATGCGTCAGCATCGAGCCATGGTGCGCACTTGCGCACCTGAGAATCTCGAGATTCCCCGAAGCGCAATTGCGCTCGGAGGTTCGGTCCTCCCGGACCGCCCCGGAATGACGGCCCGCACATCTCACACCGCCGTGAGGCGACTTCGTCCCGCCTGTTCCGACGACATCACGTCGCCGCCGGACGAAGCCATTTTCCGCATCCCTCGAAAACAGCCGGAAAGATTGCGGAGCTAGGTTGCCAGCATATGATCAGACAATGGAGTTCGGTCATGTGGGGTCAATTGTTCAGCCTGATTTACCGCCTGTCTTGCCGCACCACCCTGATCGAGATCGGCGTGCACCGCCTGTCGCGCTGAGCGCGACTGCTACCTTTAGGTAAGGCGGATTGACCAAATAGCGGGGTATCCCATGCGCAAGCTGGTCATGATTGCCGCAATCTCGCTGCTGGCAACGCAGGCCTATGCCGGCGGCTCGCGGAGCCTGAGCGTCGCCGCCACCAATGCGAACGAGCAGACGGCCGCCACGACGCCGCAGGCGACGGTGACGACAACGACGACTACGCCGATGGCAACACCGCCCGCGCAAACCACCGCTCCCGCCGCGACCACCGAGCCAAAGACGACGGCTTCAAGCAAGCCCAGGCATCGCGAACCGTCAGTCGAAGCCCGCGTCATCCGCGAACTGCATCGCCACGGGATCTATTGGTGATTTGGATCGACTACCTCCCGAATGTCGTCCTGGCGAAAGCCAGGACCCATTACCCCAGGGAGGAGTTTGATGAAGATCGGTGGTCCGGTACTCCCACCACTCACAATCGATAGATTCCGCGGTATGGGTCCTGGCCTGCGCCAGGACGACACCGAAAGGCTGGCACGAGGATATCACCCCTCACCCCCGACGCGCGGTAGAGCTGCCGAAAACCTAAATCCCCAGATACCGGTGCTGCAATTCCGGCTCGGCCGTCAGCTCGTCCGAGGTGCCGCTCCACACCGTCTTGCCGCGCTCGATGATGTAGTGGCGGTCGCAGATGCGGGCGAGGTGGTCGATATTCTTGTCGACGACCAGGATGGACTGACCGCGCTTCTTGAGCAGCGACAGGCAATTCCAGATCTCCTCGCGGATCAGCGGGGCGAGGCCTTCGGTCGCTTCGTCCAGGATCAGGAGCCTTGGATTGGTCATCAGCGCACGGCCGATCGCGAGCATCTGCTGCTCACCGCCGGAGAGCTGGTTGCCCATGTTGGATGCGCGCTCGGCCAGCCGCGGGAACAAGACGTAGATCGCAGCCAGCGTCCAGGGATTGTCGCTGCCGAAGCGGTCGGCGGCAGCCGCGACGAGATTTTCGCGCACGGTGAGATTGGGAAAGATCTGGCGTCCCTCGGGGACCAGGCCGACGCCGAGCTTCGCGATCCTGTAGGACGGAAGCTGCCGCACCTCTGAGCCTGCAAAGCGGATCGCGCCGGCGCGTGCCGGCGTCAGGCCCATGATGGAGCGGATCGTGGTGGTCTTGCCCATGCCGTTGCGGCCCATCAACGAGACCATCTCGCCCGCCTTGATGGACAGCGACAGGCCGAACAGCACCTGGGAGAGACCGTAGCAGGTCTCGATGCCGTCGACGTCGAGCAGCGTGTCGGCCATCCGGTCAACCATGGCGCGTCACCACATGCTGGTCGCCGAGATAGGCGCGCTTGACCTCGTCATTGCCGCGGATCGCGGCGGGATCGCCGGAGGCGATGACGCGGCCATAGACCAGCACCGAGATGCGATCGGCGAGCGCGAACACCGCCGGCATGTCATGCTCGACCAGTACGATCGAGACTTCTTTCCGCAGATCCTGAAGCAGCTTCACCATGCGCTGGGATTCGTTCACGCCAAGGCCGGCCATCGGCTCGTCCAGCAGCAGGATTTTCGGCTTGCTCGCCAGCGCGACCGCAAGCTCAAGCTCGCGCCGCTCGCCATGGCTGAGCCTGCTCACCACGACATCGGCGCGATGCGACAGGCCGACGCGATCGAGCGCGGCGTGCGCGGCATCGCGCAAGGATCGCTCCTTCCGCGCATTGGCAAAGAAGCGGAACGACGTGCCGGCATGCGCCTGCGCCGCGAGTGCGACATTGTCCGCGGCGGTGAAGTCGAGCAGCAGCGAGGTAATCTGGAACGAGCGCGCGAGCCCCAGCGCACAACGGCGATAGGCCGGCAGGTACGTGATGTCGCGCCCGCCGAGCGAGACGCTGCCCGCATGCGGCGAGAGGTGGCCGGTGAGCTGGCTGATCAACGTGGTCTTGCCGGCGCCGTTCGGGCCGATGATGGCATGCAGCTCGCCGGCCGAAACATCGAGCGAGACATGGTCGGTCGCGGTGATGCCGCCGAAGCGGCGCACCAGCTTTTCGACGCGGAGCAGCGGTTCAGCCACGACCAGCCCTCCCGAGCAGGCCCATGATGCCGCCGCGCCCGAACAACACGATCAGCAGCAAGAGCGGGCCCATGATCAGCGCCCAATATTCGGTGATCTGCGACAGGAATTCTTCCAGCAGCAGATACACCACCGCACCCATGACCGGGCCGAACAGCGTACCCATGCCCCCGAGGATCACCATCACCATGAGGTCGCCGGATCGGGTCCAGTACATCACGGCCGGGCTGACGAAGTCGGTGTTGTTGGCGAGCAGCGCGCCGGCGAGGCCGCACATGGTGCCTGATATGACGAAGCAAACGAGCTGGTAGCGCTTTGCCGGAAAGCCGATCGCCTGCATGCGCTGCTCATTCGAGCGCAGCCCCTGCACGACGAGACCGAAGCGCGAATTGACGATGCGCCAGATCAGGAAGATGACCCCGAGCAGGCAGGCGAGGCAAAGATAGTAGAACTGCACGCGGCCGGAGAGATTGATCAGCCCGGAAAAATCGCTGCGCTTGTAGACGGTGAGACCGTCGTCGCCGCCGTAGCGCGCGAGGCCCGAGGCGACGTAATAGGCCATCTGCGCGAAGGCGAGCGTGATCATGATGAAATAGACGCCGCGCGTGCGCAAGGACAGCGCGCCGATCACGAGCGCATACAGCGCGGACGCCGCAAGCGCGACCGGGAACTGGATGAAGCCCGAGCCGACGCCTTCCTGCGCCAGAATGCCGACCGCGTAGCCGCCGATGCCGAGATAGGCGGCGTGGCCAAAGCTCATCATGCCGCCATAGCCCATGATGAGGTTGAGGCTCGCGGCCGCGAGCGCCAGGATTACGATGCGGGTGAACAACGTCAAGATGAAGATGTTGCCGGACAGCTGCGAATAGAGCGGCAGCAGCACGAGGCCTGCCAGCACCAGGGCCGTGACGGCCTTGCTCACGGTCAAAGCCTTCATCGACGATTGGCTGGAAACAGCCCCTCCGGCCGCACCACCAGCACGATCGCCATCAAGAGATAGATCAGCATCGAGGACAGCGCGGGCGCGGCGGTGGACGCTGCGGTTGAACTCAGGATCTGGCGCAGCAGGTTCGGCAGGAAGGCGCGGCCGAGCGTGTCGATCATGCCGACGAAGATCGCTGCGAGGAACGCGCCGCGGATCGAGCCGATGCCGCCGATCACGATGATGACGAAGGCAAGGATCAGGATGTTCTCGCCCATGCCGATCTGCACGGTGAGAATCGGCGCCTGCATCAAGCCGGCGAGGCCCGCGAGCGCCGCGCCAAGGCCGAACACCAGCGTGTAGAGCAGCTTGATGTTGATGCCGAGCGCGCCGATCATTTCGCGGTTGGAGGCGCCGGCGCGGATCAGCATGCCGATGCGGGTGCGCATCACACCGAGATAGAGCAGCAGCGCGACCAGAAGCGCGACCACGATGATGGCTAGCCGATAGGCCGGATAATAGATGCCGGGCAGGATCGGCACCGGAACGGTGAGCCAGGGCGGCAGCGGCAGCGCCAGGCCCGCCGGCCCCCAGATCAACCGCACCGCTTCATTGAAGAACAGGATCAGGCCGAAGGTCGCGAGCACGTGGTCGAGATGGTCGCGTCCATAGAGATGCCTGAGTGCCACGACTTCGAGCACGATGCCGAGCACGAGCGTCGCGCCCAGCGCGAGCAGCGCGCCCAGCAGGAAATTGCCGGTCCATGCGACGAAGGTCGCGGCGAAATAGGCGCCCATCATGTAGAGCGAGCCGTGCGCGAGGTTGACGAGATCCATGATCCCGAACACCAGCGTCAGGCCGGCGGCCAGCAGGAAAAGAAGCAGCCCGAACTGCAATCCGTTGAGGAATTGTTCGATGACGAGCAGCATCGATGCTCTTCAGCCACGCATCACGTTGCGCCGATGTTCGAACACGGCCGCCATCAGTGAAAGAGCTCCCCCTGCCTCTTCAAGGCCAAAATCGGTAACGGCAGTATCGTTCCGACGCAAGAGCGATTCTGCGCCCGACATGCACTTTGTTGCATCTCATCGAACAGGCGATGAGCGCGCCAAGCAAGAAGATTGCTGGGGAGGATGGGTCAACCTGCCGCACCTGTCCTCAACGGACCGGCTCGACCGATGTTGAACGGTCAGGTTGTCGTCTGCGTTCGCACACAACCCATTGTGCATGCTCGGGGCGATCCTGCGGGAGGGCACCGTTGCACTGCGACCGGT
Source organism: Bradyrhizobium sp. UFLA05-153 (assembly GCF_054185185.1). Taxonomy (NCBI): domain Bacteria; kingdom Pseudomonadati; phylum Pseudomonadota; class Alphaproteobacteria; order Hyphomicrobiales; family Nitrobacteraceae; genus Bradyrhizobium; species Bradyrhizobium sp. UFLA05-153. Next base: position 60,952 of record NZ_JBBIAM010000044.1, on the reverse strand, counting down.
GCTATCACCTCGCCCTGTTTCCGGGAGAGAGGGAAAAAGAGAACTCCCCCTCCCCGCAAGGACGGGGAGAGCGAGCAGGATCATCGCCGCAACTAGTGCGACCTCATGTGGTGAGGAAAATCGTCGGCAGCGGGGGAATCCACGGTGGAGGCTTCCAGCGCCGCCATCCGGAACAGATAGGCGAGCGTGGCGTGGCCGCAATCGTCCGCCATCTGCGCCAGTTCGAGCGCCATGTCGGACATGTAGCCGAGATTCTCTTCCTTCATCTTCTTCTTGAGCTTCGCAAGGGTTTGGCTGTCTCGCATCATGTTCGACATCTCAGGCGGTCTTTCGTTGCGCGGCGGTGAGGCCGCAGGTGTTGGCACGGGCGATGGCATTGAGGCGCGGACCGTCCTGGCGCACGACGGTCGCCATGCCGATCCGCTCGCGCACGATATCGAGCGACTCCCGGCAAACGTCGATCGTGGCAGCCATGGTCCAGGAGCCGTCGACCAGCGCGGGCAATCCCAGAGGCGTGACGACGAATCCGATGTCGTGGAAGCGCGGCAACCACCAGGTCTCCATGACGAGGCAGAGACGCTCGATGCCCTGGTCGAGACAGAACTCCTGTGCCGATGCCATCAATTGCAGATTGACGGTTCCGTCGCGGCGATCACGCGCGACGAAGAAGCGCGACCACTCCCAGACCAGCGCGTCCGCCGGACAGCCGCGCACCGCAGCGAGATGCGGAAAGATCTCGCTCATCATCGTCGGCTTGGTGGTCGGATAGAGCCGGTAGCCGCCGATCACCCGGCGGCTCTCCAGCGCGAGCATGTAGATCGCATCCTCGTCGTCGTAGGCGTCGATCTCGCGGCCGTCGGGCTTGCGCAGCGCTTCCCACTTGCGCTCGTCGACGAATATCTCGTGCCGCAAGCGGAAGTGTTGCTCGACGACATCTTCGTACAAATAGCGATTCGCCGATGAAACTGCGTGGATCATGAAATCCCCCGTTCCTCGAAACGGGGGAAGCCTCGTTGAAAAGAGGCGGATTCGATATTGGGAAATTTCCCAGTGAGAGCTTATGGATTGATGATTTTGTGCCTGATCGCGATCGCGACTGCATGCGTACGGTTGACGGCACCGAGCTTGCGCGCAGCGGTTGCAAGATGCTCTTCCGCGGTCCGCTGCGTGATGTGGAGTATCTCGCCGATCTCCCAGGCCGACTTGCCTTGCGAGGCCCAGGCGATCACCTCGCGCTCGCGCGGCGTCAGCAGCGCCGGCGGCGTCGGACGCGGATCGAGCAGGCGGCGAATGCGGTCGAAGCCATACATCGCCATCAGGTGCAGCGCCGGCTTGCTTCGCGCGTTGAGATCGAGATGCACGCCGCCGAGCGAAACGCCGGCCTCATAGCCGGTCAGTCCGTGGATCGGCACGACGAAACCGCGCGACATGCGGAAATCGGTGGCGCGATTCATCACCTCCACCGCACCGGGCTCCCGCTCGGCATCGTAAGGCGCCTCCGACCATTCGAAGGGATTCACCGACTGCCGGCACATCCGGATCACCGGATCGAAGCGGACGTAGTTCCTCTCGGTGTACATCCTGAACCATTCCGCCGGCCAGCGCTTGGCGAGCACCATCTGCTCGAAGTGCTGCTCCGGATTCGGCAGTCCCGTGACGATGATGTGCTCGAAGCCGAAGCGGCCAAATGCCGCCTCAAGCGCGTCCATCGCATCCGGAACCCTACTGTAGGCTTCCAGTCCTTCGATGAAGTCGAGAGCTTCGCGGCCATAGTCCACGGCGGACATCGGTTCGTTCCTGCCCCCTGCCTGCCTGCGCAGATCGCGTTGTAACCTGACTCGGGCGTCGCCTCAATGCGTCGCCTCCGTAGTTTCACGGTGCAACACGCTCTGAAGGTTTAATCTACTTGTGGAGGAAGGGGGGTCAAGATACACCTCCATCGTCTGGAGCGGGAAAGCCACGATGGAAGATGAGAACATCGCCCTCAACAGCGTGCTCGGCCTGGAACTCAACCGCGTGTTCTTCGCTGTGCGCGAGACCACGAACAAGCAGAAGATCATCGAGTTCGCGCGCGAGGTGCTGGAAAGCGAACGCACCGAGCTGCCCGATAGCGTTTCGCCCGACGGGCCGGCACGCTAGAACGCAATTGCAGCAATAGCGTGTGATGAAACGCTGGCGCAACCTGCGCCGCTTTTCAATTCGAACGCACTGAATTTAGTCGAAACAATCTCACCGCGAATTTTGGTTTTCCCCTTCTCCCTTGTGGGAGAGGGCAAGCATTCCGAGCTTACGCACGTTGACAGGCATTTGCGGCTGGATGACATGACGCCTGTCGTGAAATGATGGTCACTCACGATCGTTCGTCGGGGATTATCCTAGAGCATGATGACGCTGCGCCAGGTTGAAGTGATCCGTGCCGTGATGGTGACGGGAACCATTGGCGGCGCCGCGAAGCTGTTGAACGTCTCGGCGCCCGGCATCAGCCGTCTCGTCAAATACACCGAGCGCTCGCTCGGTATCCGCTTCTTCCAGCGCCAGAACGGACGCTACTTTCCGACGCCCGAGGCCGAGAACATTTTCGAGCAGATCAACGGCGTCTACAAGAAGGTCGACGACCTCTCCGAGATCATCTCCAAGATCGGCCGCGGCGGACTGTCGGAGCTGCGCATCGGCTCGGTGCCGAGCATCTCGCAGGTGATGGTGCCGCGCGCGATCGAGCGCGTCCGGCGGCGCTATCCGGATATCGGCATCGACATCAACATCCTGAAGCTCGAGGAAGCCATTGACTATCTCATGCTCGGGCGCGGCGAGTGCGTCGCGATGAGCTACCGCCTCGAACATTCCGGCCTCGACTTCATGCCGCTCGCTTCCGGCGAGCTCTATTGCATCGTGCCGCCCGGCCATGAGCTCGCCGGCCGCAAGCAGGTCTCGGCGGCCGAAATCACACGCTATCCGCTGATCGGCATCGATCCGAACGATCCTTACGGGCGGATCATGGCCGAGATCTTTGCCCGTCACCGGCTCGACTACAACATCACCATCCGCGCCCGCTTCGGCACCACGGTGTGCGCGCTGGTGAAGGCGGGCCTCGGGATCGCGATCATCGACCAGTTCACGGTCGCCCATGGCGGCTATCCCGGCATCGAGCTGTTGAAGATCACCGAGCCGACGCGGTTCGACACCTACATCGCGGTGAAGCGCGGCGCGCCGCTCTCGCTTCACGTCGAATATTTCATCGAGCAGCTCCGCGCCGAGATGCGCGCGGTCGAGCCGTCGCGCAGCGGCCAGAAGGGCGCCGCGACGCGCGGACGAAAAAAATAACATTATGTTAGGTTTGCAGGATAAATGGGTAATTGTGTTAGGCCGGGGACAGGCTATCGTCGGGCTTGAGCTTTGCCGATTTCCGCGCGACACCGCGTGGCGAAACACACACCAAGACCAATCCGGATCATGTCAACGAGCCGACCTGCTGTATCTCAGAAACTCCTCACCGGCCTGATCGGCGCGCCGATTAAGCATTCCGCCTCCCCCGCCATGCACGAGCGCGCCGCCGAGGCGCTGGGGCTGCGCGGCCACTACCAGCTCATCGAGGTCGCCGGCGCGGATGCGACCGGGCTCAGCATGATGCTCGAGGGCGTGCGGCGCCTTGGCTTTGCCGGCGTCAACGTCACCTATCCCTACAAGGAAGCGGTGGTGCCGCTGCTCGACGAACTTGCGCCGGGCGCAGCCGCCATGGGCGCGGTCAACACCGTCGTCGTCCGGGATGGCCGGCTGATCGGCCACAACACCGATACCACGGGATTTGCCCGTGCGGTGGCGCCGCTGCTGGCGCCCGCGGGCAATGCGGTCGCCGTGATCGGCACCGGCGGCGTCGGCAAGGCGATCGCCTTTGCGCTGGCGAGCCAGAAGGTCGCCGACATCCGCATCGTCGACAGCGAACCGGCGCGAGCCGAGAAGCTCGCCGCGCTCCTGACCGAGAACGGCGCAAAGGTCGCCTCGAGCGTCGAGGATGCGCTCGAGGGTGCAACCGGCCTGATCAACGGCACGCCGGTCGGCATGCTTCCGAACCGCGACACGCCGGTGCCGACGGCGCTGCTGCGTGCAGACCTTTGGGTCGCCGATGCCGTCTATTCGCCGCTGATCACCCCGCTGCTCGCGGCCGCGCAGGCCAAGGGCGCGCGGATCATGACCGGGCGCGAGCTCGCGATCTACCAGGCCGCGGACGCGTTCGAACTGTTCACCGGCCTTGCCCCGTCGACCGAGGTCATGGGCGAGGCTTTTGACGCCGTGATGGCGGCGCGCAGCGCCACCTATCAGGCAGCTTGACGGAAAGCGGCCGGAAACAAGGCCGCTTGCATAACTGAAGAGAAACGGGAGGAGTGAGATGAAATCGACACTACTGGGCGCCCTGCTTGCGGTTGCCATGGCAACGAGCGCCTTTGCGCAGCCGATCAAGCTGGCCGACGTCGCCGAGCTGTCCGGCGGCGGCGCCACCGTCGGCACCAACTGGAAGAACGGCATCGATCTCGCGATCGAGGAGATCAACGCCAAGGGCGGCGTGCTCGGGCGCAAGCTCGAGGTCACCCATGCCGACTCGCAGTCCAACCCGGGCGTGGCACGCGCGCAGGTCCAGAAGGCGCTCGACGCCGAGCCCTATGTGCTGCTCGGACCCGGCTATTCCGGATCGGTAAAGGTCACCGCGCCACTCGCCGCCGAAGCCGGCATCGCGCAGATCATGGGTGGCGAGGCCGCCGAGCTGACGCAAGCGGGCAACAAGTTCTTGTTCCGCACCTCCTTCGGCCAGCAATCCTCGATGCCGAAGGTCGCCAAGTACATCCACGACGACATGAAGGCGAAGTCGGTCGCGGTGGTCTGGGTCAACAACGACTTCGGCCGCGGCGGACGCGACGTCGTCGTGAAGGAGCTCGAGCGCCTCGGCTCCAAGGTGGTCGCCGATCTCTCCACCGAAGCGGGCCAGGCCGATTTTGCCGCCGACGTCGGCAAGATCAAGGCTGCCAATCCGGACGCGGTGTTCGTCTATCTCAACGAAGAAGAAAGCGCGCGTATCCTCAAAGAGCTGAAGCGCCAAGGCGTCACCGCGCCGCTGATGGGCGAAACCACGCTGATCGGCCAGAAGGTGATCGAGCTGGCCGGCGATGCCGCCAACGGCGCGCGCGGCCATGTCGGCCTCACCACGGATGCGCCAGTCGACTTGATCAAGGGCTTCCGCGATCGGTTCTCCAAGAAGTACAACTACGTGCCCGACCATAACGGCCTGAAGGGCTACCTCGCCGTCTACATGGTGAAGGCCACCACCGAGAAGATGGGCAAGGTCGACTCCAAGGCGTTCGCCGACACGCTGCACGGCCTGACCATCAAGGCCGCAGACGAGCCGGGCATTCTGATGGACGTCACCTTCAGCGATACCGGCGACATCGATCGCCAGAGCTTCCTGGTCGAGGTCGTGGAAGGCAAGCAGGTGGTGAAGCAGGTGCTGCCGAAGCTGAAGTGAGCGCGTGCGATACTCCCTCTCCCCGCTCTTCGCGGGGAGAGGGTTGGGGTGAGGGGCTGCTTCCGCGGACACGGTGAGCGATGAGCTCGCGGAGAGAGCCCCTCACCCCACCCTCTCCCCGTAAGAACGGGGAGAGGGAGAAGAACGCAGCGCGGGGAGAGGGGAAAATGTCCAATCTGTTCGATCTTCTGGTCGCGGGACTTGCAACAGGCGCGATCTACGCGCTGGTGGCAGTTGGCTTCACGCTACTCTGGCAGACCTCGCAGACGATCAATTTCGCGCAAGGCGAGTTCGTAATGCTGCCGGCGTTCCTGATGCTGGCGGCGATGCATGTGGGGGCGCCGTTCTGGCTCGCCATCATCCTCGGCATCCTGCTGTCGATGGTCCTGCTTGGCCTCGCCTTCAAGATGCTGCTGGTCGATCCGATGATGCGCCATGGCGTGCTGCCGCTGGCAATTGCCACCATGGCGCTAGCGATCGGCATCAAGGAAGCCGTGAAGCAGTTCTTCAGCGCCGAGGCCTCGCCCTTCCCCTCGATCGTGCCGACCGGTGACATCTCTGTCTTTGGACATGCGGTCTCGTTGCAAAGCATCGGCGTGCTCGTCGTCGCCATTCTCGCCGTGGTCGGGCTGACCACGCTTCTGAACCGCACCTCGCTCGGCCACCAGATGCAGGCCGCGGCGCAGAACCCGACAGTGGCGCGCATCATCGGCGTTCCCGTCGAGCGCATGATCCTCCTGACCTTCCTGATCAACGCCTTCCTGGTCGCGCTGGCCTCGCTGCTGATCACGCCGATCTATCTGGCGAAATTCTCTTCCGGCGAGGTACTCGGCCAGGCCGCCTTCATCGCCGCGATCGTCGGCGGCTTCAACCAGGTGCGCGGCGCGATCGCCGGCGGTCTCCTGATCGGGGTGCTCGATAATCTCGCGGCCTCCTACGTCTCGACCCAATACCGCGCGGCAGTGCCGATGCTCGTCCTGATCATCGTCATCCTGTTCCGTCCCCAGGGCCTGCTCGGCCGCGCAGAGGAGCGCACGGTATGAGCGGATTTGCCAAACCCCTGAAGATCGCGCTTGGCATCGCCGTCATCGCCGCGCTGATCGTCGTTCCCATGAACTTCAATCGCTACGGCCTGTTCATCCTGAGCCAGTGGGCCGTGATGACGATCGCCGCGATGGGCCTCAACCTCACGCTCGGCTATGCCGGCCAGGTCTCGCTGGCCCAGGGCGCCTTCGTCGGCATCGGCGCTTACGCCGCGGCAATCATGACGACCCATGGCTGGCCGCTGCCCGCCGCGATCGCAGCAGCCATCGTGCTGAGCTTCGCGGTCGGCTGGGTGCTCGGCTATCCGGCGCTGCGCGTGCAGCACCACTACCTCGCCTTCGTCACGCTCGCCTTCTCCACCCTCGCCTTCCTGGTGTTCCGCAACGAGAGCTGGCTCACCGGCGGCATCTACGGCATCTCCAATATTCCGCGGCCGCATATTTTCGGCATCGCGACCAACAAGCCGCTGCCGTTCTACTATGTCTGCCTCGGCTCGCTTGCGATCGTGTCGCTCGCCGTCTGGTGGCTGATCCGCTCGCCCTGGGGCCGCGCCTTCATCGCGCTGCGCGAGAACCCGTTGCGCGCACAATCGCTCGGCGTCGACACCCGCCGCTACACGCTGATGGCGTTCGCGATCGGCTCGGCGCTCGGCGGCATCGCCGGCGCGCTCTATGCGCCGCTGACGCAATATATCGATCCGGTGCCGTTCAACCTGTCGCTCTCGCTCGACCTGTTGATGATGGTGATCGTCGGCGGCGCCGGCTTCTATTTCGGTCCCTTCCTCGGCGCGATGATCGCGGTGCTGCTGCCGGAATGGCTGCGCTTTACCGAGGGCTATTATTTGATGCTCTACGCGATCGCGGTGATGCTGCTCCTGATCTGGTCGCCGACCGGCATTCTGGGGATCCTCGATCGCTACATGGCCGCGCGACGCACCAAGGCTGCGTCTGCGCTCAGGGCCGTCGCGAAATCCCGCCTGGAGACGGCGCAATGAGTGCGGTGCTCGAAGTCACCAATATCAAGAAGAACTTTGGCGGCATCTCAGCGGTCGATGGCGTCAGCTTCGATGTCCGCGAAGGCGAGATCCTCGGCCTGATCGGGCCCAACGGCTGCGGCAAGTCAACGCTGTTCAACTGCATCCTCGGCCAGCTCACGCCAAGCAGCGGCGAGGTCAAGCTCGACGGCAGGACCGTCACGGGCCTGCGCCCCTCCGAGCTCAACAAGCTCGGGGTCAGCCGCACCTTCCAGCTCCTGCAGGTGTTTCCAAAACTCTCGGTGCGCGAGAACCTGATCCTTGCCGGACAGGAGCACCAGGGCAACATGGCCTCGCGCCTCGCCGGCCGCTCCGACGCCGGGCTGACGGACGCCGCCAACCAGATGATCGGCTTCTTCAAGCTCGATCATCTCGCCGCCGAGCCGGCCGGCGGCCTCTCCTACGGCCAACAGAAGCTGCTCGATGCCGCGATGGCTTTCATGGGCGGACCGCGGCTCGTGCTGCTCGATGAGCCTGCCGGCGGCGTCAACCCGACGATGCTGTCGGACCTCAAGGAGCGCCTGATCGCGATCAACCGCGAGAAGAACGCGACTTTCGTGGTGATCGAGCACAACATGGAATTCGTGATGTCGCTGTGCTCGCGCGTGATGGTGATGGCGGAAGGCAAGGTGCTGGCGATGGGGCGGCCGGACGAGGTGCGCAAGAACCCCGCCGTGATCGAAGCCTATCTCGGACATTGAGGAGCGAGCGATGAGCGACACGATCCTCTCGGTTCACAATCTCGTCGGCGGCTACGGCAAGATGACCATCCTGAACGGCACCACGTTCGCCGTGCCGCAAGCCACCATCACCACCATCATCGGCCCTAATGGCGCCGGCAAGTCGACCGTGTTCAAGGCGATCTTCGGCCTGTTGAAGCTGCGCGAGGGCAAGATCAGCTTCGCCGACCGTGACGTCACGAATTTGAGCCAGCGCGCCCTGCTCAATGCCGGCATCTGCTACGTCCCGCAGGGCCGCAACATTTTTCCGGAGCTATCGGTGCGTCACAACATCGAGCTCGGCGGCGTCGCGGCCGAGAAGGGCATCGACCTGCCCGGGCGCATCGAGGCTGCGCTCGACCTGTTCCCGGCACTGCGGCGGAAATCTGCACAGCAGGCCTCGACACTGTCGGGCGGCGAGCAGAAACAGCTCGAGATCGCACGCTCGCTCCTGCTCGAGCCAAAACTCGTGCTGATCGACGAACCCTCGATCGGCCTGTCGCCGCTGATGGTGCAGCAGACTTTCGATATCCTCAAATCCTTGCGCGACCGCGGCGTGACGATCCTGATGATCGAGCAGAACGCGCGCTCTGCGCTGGAAATATCCGATTTCGGCATTGTTCTCGAGCTTGGCCAGACCCGCATGTTCGACAAGGCCGAACGCATCCTGAATGACCCGCGCATCGGCCAGCTCTTCCTTGGCGGCGCCATGGAGGAGAGTGCCGCATGAGCGAGAAAATGCGCATCGCCGTTGCCGGCGCCGGCCTGATCGGCCGCCGCCATATCGAGCTGATCGACGCCTCGCCGGATTGCGCGCTTGCCGGCATCGCCGATCCCTCGCCCGCGGCGAAAGACTATGCGCAGGCGCGCGGCACGCCCTGCTACGCAGATCACCGCGCGCTGCTGGAGCAGGAAAAGCCGGACGGGCTGATCATCGCCTCGCCGAATGCGCTGCATCTCCAGATGGCGCTCGATTGCGTCGCCGCAAAGACGCCGGCGCTGATCGAGAAGCCGGTGACCGACACGGTCGCCACCGCACAACGTCTCTGCGCGGCGGTCAGGCAGAGCGGCGTGCCGATGCTGGTCGGCCACCACCGCCGGCACAATCCGATCATCAAGGCCGCGCGCGAGACGGTGGCGAACGGCAAGCTCGGCCAGCTCACCGCAGTGGTCGGGCTGTGGCTCCTGAAAAAGCCCGACGATTACTTCGAGGTCGTCTGGCGGCGCGAACAGGGCGGCGGACCGCTGCTGATCAATCTCATTCACGACATCGACAATCTGCGCTTCGTCTGCGGCGAGATCGTCGAGGTGCAGGCGCTGACCTCGAACAAGGTTCGCGGCTTCGCGGTCGAGGACACCGCCGCGCTGCTGCTGCGCTTCGCCAATGGCGCGCTCGGTACTGTGACTGTGTCCGATGCGACGCCCGCACCGTGGAGCTGGGAGCTGACCGCGGGCGAGAACGCAGTCTACCCGAAGCAGGACCAGCCCTGCTACGTCTTTGCCGGCACGAACGGCTCGCTGTCGGTGCCGAACATGGAGCTGTGGTCCTACCCACAAAATCCCGGCTGGCACGCGCCGCTGGTTCGCGAGCCCGTCGCACTCTCCGGTTACGATCCGCTCGCCGAGCAGCTCCGGCATTTCCAGGCGGTGATCGCCGGCCGCGAGCAACCGTTGATTTCGGTCGAAGACGCGATGGGAACACTCGCCGTGGTCGAAGCCGTCAGTGAAGCGGCGCGCACGGGACAAAAGATATCGCCGGGCCGGATCATGGAGCAGGCAGCATGAACAAACGCTCGATCGCAACGGTCTCCCTCTCCGGCGCGCTGGACGAAAAGCTCCGCGCAATCGCATCGGCCGGCTTCGATGCCGTCGAGATTTTCGAGAACGACCTATTGTCGTTCGGCGCGAGCCCGCGCGAGGTGGCGCGCCTCTGCAAGGACCTCAATCTCGAGATCTGTGCCTTCCAGCCGTTCCGCGACTTCGAGGGCATGCCGGAGCCGCAGCGCTCGCGCAACTTTGCCCGCGCCGAGCGCAAGTTCGATTTGATGCAGGAGCTCGGCACCGATCTCCTCCTGATCTGCAGCAACGTCTCGCCGGCCTCGCTCGGCGGCATTGACCGCGCCGCGGACGATTTCCGCGAGCTAGGCGATCGCGCTGCCAAGCGCTCTTTGCGCGTCGGCTACGAGGCGCTGGCCTGGGGACGTCACGTCAACGACTACCGGGATGCCTGGGAGATCGTGCGCCGTGCCGACCATCCCGCGATCGGCGTCATCCTCGACAGCTTTCACGCTCTGGCGCCGGGCTTCCCGACACGCGCGATGGCCTCGATCCCCGGCGACAAGGTCTTTCTGGTACAGCTTGCCGACGCGCCGAAGCTCGAGCTCGATATCCTCTCCTGGAGCCGGCACTTCCGTTCCTTCCCCGGCCAGGGCGACCTGCCTGTCGGCGAATTCATGGAGGCGATCGCGGCGACCGGCTATGCCGGGCCGCTGTCGCTGGAAATCTTCAATGACCAGTTCCGCGCCGGCTCCGCGGCGCAGACGGCGACCGACGGCCTGCGCTCGCTGATCCTGTTGCAGGACCAGCTCGCGGCAAAATGGCCGAAGCTCGCCGACAAGCAACTCGCACCGAAGGCGAAGACCCGCGGCACCGGCTTCGTCGAGTTCGCGGTCAACGAGACCAAGGCGGAGGAGCTTGCCGGCCTGTTCTCGCAGCTCGGCTTCCGCAAGACCGGCAAGCACCGCAGCAAGGCGGTGGAGCGCTGGACGCAAGGCAAGGTCGAGCTCGTGATCAACTGCGAGACCGACGGCTTTGCGCATTCGCACTACGTCACGCACGGCCCCGGCGTCTGCGCCATCGCGCTCGACGTCGACGATTCCGGCCGCGCCATGGCGCGCGCGGAAGCCCTGAAAGCGCGCACCTTCTATTCTCCGGTCGGTCCGGGCGAGCTGGAGATCCCTGCGATCCACGGCGTTGGCGGCAGCCTGCTCTATTTCCTCGACCAGGCCGGCAAGAACTGGGACACCGATTTCGAAGAGATCGCAAGCAACGCCGGCGCCGATCAGCTTCTCGCGGTCGACCACATCGCGCAGTCGATGCCCTATGACGAGATGCTGTCCTGGCTCTTGTTCTACACCGGCATCCTCGATCTGACCCGCCTTCCGCAGATGGAGATCGCGGACCCGCGCGGCCTCGTGCAGAGCCAGGCGATCATCAATGGCGACCAGAGCCTGCGCTTCGTGCTCAACGGCTCCTCCGCCAACCGCACGCTGCCGGCGCGCTTCATCTCTGAGTTTTTTGGCTCAGGCGTGCAGCATATCGCCTTCTCCTGCCAGGACATCTTTGCGACGGTAGCCGCCATGCGCGAGCGCGGTGCGGAGTTTCTGGAAATCCCTGACAATTACTACGACGACATCGAAGCCAAGTACGATCTCGCGCCCGAGGTGATGGCGCAGCTTCGCGAGAACCAGATCCTCTACGACCGCGAGGGCGACGGCGAGTTCTTCCAGGTCTACACCCACATTTTCGACGAGCGCTTCTTCTTCGAGATCGTCGAGCGTCGCAACTACCAGGGCTTTGGCGCAGCGAACGCCGCCATCCGCCTCGCAGCGCAAGCGCGCGAGGTTCGCCCCGCGAGCATGCCGAGGATCTGAGTGGATGCAGCACGTTTGGTGCTGCATTTGATGGCGACAGCAGCCAAACTCTGACTACTTACCGGGCTTTCGACGATCTTCGGCAGGCGTCAGCGCGGCATCCCACTCTCGATCGGACAGGTTTCCGACGAGGTTCGACAGCTCGACCGCAAGCGCACGAAGCCGCGCATTCTCCTCAAGGAGCCGCAGAACCTCATCTGGCGGCGATTCATCGTCGTCGAACTCCTCCAGAAGCTGTGGTGACAGGAATCTCAACGCATCATTGGACGCGGCATCGTCCGCAGTCGAAATAGCTTCCTGTTTCTCGCTGAGCGGCAAATATTCGTTACTCATGGCAAATCCCCGAACAGGCCCCCGAGCCTTCGAAGGAATTCACTGAGTCGCTGGCGGATTTGAGTCTGAAATCGGACCAGCGCAAGGTCACGCGACGCGCCGATTAAATCAATCTTCGCGCGATATAGCGCATGATACGCAACCTCTGATCTGAAAAACGCTTAATGAGCGCTTAATGCTTTTGCGCAACTAATGGGTCACCAGCGCAAAAGTACGTCTTAGTCATAAGTGTGAACCGAGCTCCGCCCCCGGGGAGTCGAATCGGATGGGACTGCTTTTCATTGGCGTGCTGGCCGGAATTTTGATCGGCTTTGGCTTCTTTGCCCCCTCTCAGGGTTACTTCCTGGGCTGCGGCTCGCAACCCTGTTTTGACAGGGTGGCAATGGCTCAACCGCCGACAGCGAAGCCTGCTGCCCTCGGGTCGGATCCCTCGATTGCAAAGGCGAGTCCTGCGACCGCGGCAGGATCGAGCAAGAGGCCATCGGAGAAGAAGCGCGGCGACACCATTCTGGCCAAAGCGGCGCCTCCGGCGACACGGATCCGCGTCTCGCCATCCAATTCGGCCGCGGAAGATTCCGTATTGAGTAAGGCAAAGACTTCGATCGCAGCAAAGATGGAGAATCCGAACTCCGCCGAATTCAGCGATATGAAGCGGGCCAACAGGAAGAACACACTGGGGCGTTCCGTGGACACCATTTGCGGGCGCGTCAAAGGGAAAAATGCGTCAGGGGAGGAGACCGGAGAACGGCCCTTTCTCTATCTCGTGAAGGAGAACGATGCCTACGTTGTCGACGGACCGGCAAGCTCGGCGGCGGCGATCGCCTATCGCAACATCTGCAACTAGAGCGTGAGGTGAAAGCGAAAAGGGAGGTTTGCGCGCGATGAAGACCGGAGTGCATCGCCAGGCGCGCGGCCGTGCGATGAATTGCGTGGAAAGAATTTCCGGGCAACTGAACTGACAGCTGCGCCCCGGCCTAAGGGTGCGCAGGAGGACCGCAAGACAGAACTGATGCATCGGCTTCCCGATGCGCAATGCGTTGCGGTCGCGGAATTGGTGAGGTGAGCTTACAGAGTTCTTTGCATTCGAGGATATTATGCACGATCAGGTTCATTCCGCTGAACGGCTCAACGAATCCCTGCAGTTGCCTGTCCTGGCGCTCATCGAGCCGCTCACGCTCACGCGCACCAGCATTCTGAGCATCCTCAGGCGCGAGCTGGCGTCGCTCGAGATCGTCGACATGGCGACCACCCAGGGACTGGATTGCGTGCCCACACGGGACGTTCGTCTGGTCGCGCTGAGCATCGGGGACAAGCCGCCGGACGATCGCACCGTCGAGGACGATCTTGCGCTGATCGCCGAGGGCTGCCTGAACGCCTCAATCGCCCTCATCTCCAATCGTGATGACGAGGCCACCGCACTCGCCGCAATGCAGCGGGGTGTGCGTGGTTTCTTCCCCACCTCGCTTCCCATCGAAGTCGCTGTTGCCGGTCTGCGCCTTGTTTTGGCCGGCGGGGTTTACAGGCCACTGCCGGTCATCGAGTTGAGCAAGGCACCCGGGCTCGACCAGTCATATCCTCGCGCACTTGCATCAGCGTACTCGAATGGTGACAGGAGCTCGGCCGACAGGAATACGACCGATTTCACACCTCGCGAGCAGCAGGTGCTGACGGAACTGGAGCTTGGTCTGCCCAACAAGTTGATTGCCGCCAAGCTGAATCTCTCTGAAAACACCGTCAAAATGCACATTCAGCACATCATGCGAAAATGCGCCGCCCGCAACCGCACCGAGGCGGTTCTCCGCTGGAGCGGACGACTGTCAGCACACGGTCGCGACACCGACGCGAACGCGTCTTCGATTCCCGAGGTATAGGTGCCAACCCGCGATACTCAATCCTCGCGGAACGCACCATGGAAGCTGTCGAGCAGGGGCCTTAGGGCGTAAAGCGCGACGGTACCGCGTCCTGTCGTAATGAAAACCTGAACCGGCATCCCCGGGATGATCTGGATATCGTTTGCGGCGATCTGTGCGTCGTCGACGCGAATTTTCGTCGCGTAGTACGGCTGGTCGGTGCGCTTGTCGAGAAGCCGGTCGGCCGACACATGTGTCACGATTCCCTTCAGCCGCGGCACACGACGCTGATTGTACGGCAGGAGATGCACTTCCGCATTCAGGCCCGGATGGACCACATCGATGTCCTCGGGCCTCAGGCGCGCGGTGACAATGAGGCGATCCTGCCGGGGCACCAGATCCATGAGTGGAGCCCCCGCTCCGATCACGCCCCCCGGCGTGTGAACCCGGAGGTCGGTCACGACGCCGTCCTCAGGCGCCTTGATCACTGTTCGCGACAACTGGTCCTGGGCCGCCGGCAACCGCTCGCGCAACTGGAATATCTGGTTCTGTGCTTCACGCAACGCTTGTGCGATCTCGTTTTGCCTGTCGCTCTCGAGCTTGATCAGGTTTGCCTGCGATTCACTGATCACTTGCCCGGCACGTGAGATCTGCGCGGCGATCTCGCCCCGACGCCCCTCGATGTCAGCCAGTTCCCGTTGAAGGTTCAAAAGACGCGGTCGCCGCTCGAGGCCCTTGCTGACGAGGGTGGCGACCATGTCGAGTTCCTCCCGGGCGATGTCGGTGCGCTGCGCGACGGCGGCCTCCTGGGCCTTGAGGCCCTCGATTTCCTTCTCGACCTGTCCTCGCCTCTCTCGAAGCACCGTCACCTGCGACTGAAACACCTTCCGCCGCGACAAAAAGACGGTCTGCTGCGTCGACAGAATGGTGGCGGCGGCCAGATTCGCACTGGCCGCATGCTCCAGCGTCTCCGAAAACGAGAGCTTCTCATATCCCCGCTGCTCGGCGTCGAGCCGGGCTTCACGTGCCATTGCATCCCACAGCTGGCCCTGAAGGCTTTGCACTTCAGCACGAGCCCTGGTGTCGTCCAGCGCGATCATTGCCTGACCGCTACGCACGACGTCGCCATCTGAAACCAGAATCTTTCCGATGATGCCGCCTTCCAGGTGCTGGATGGTCTTGCGACTCGATTCCGATTCCACGACGCCGGAAGCGATCGCCGCGCTCTCCAGAGGCGCAAGGCTCGACCACGTCCCCAGCCCCAGCATGAAGCAGAGCACGAGCAGATTGCCCGCGAGCGTCACCCCGCGCAGCCTCGTCCGTGGCGAGATCGGCGTCGGGGCCGTGCACCATGGAAACTCAAGGGGCTCGTAATCGTCGATTGCGGTAATCACGACTCCAAGCCTCCGCTCGGCGGGTGGGGTGCGCAGGGGCACGCGCGTTTTCGGTTTCCGGATCATGGGCGGACCGGCTGTCCCGGCGCCTTGGCGGTTGCAGGCGCGCTCTCGGCCGGTGCGGCTTGCGATATCACCTGGGGCCTGCTCAGATGCCGCTCGAACATTTCCTCGCTCTCGCCGAACGCGATGACCGCGCCGCCTTCCATGATGGCGATCTTGTCCGTGGCTCCGAGGATGCCCATCCGGTGAGTGACGACGACCACCGTGACATTGGCGATCTTCAACTGCTCGATGGCGTCCAGCAGCATCCGCTCCCCGGCGTAGTCGAGGCTGGCGTTCGGCTCGTCGAGAACGACGAGGCGCGGGTTGCGGAAGAAGGCCCGAGCAAGACCGAGGCGCTGGCGATATCCGCGAGAGAAGGCCACGCCCCCGCCGGGAACCACGGTGTGGTAAGCTTGCGGCAGTCGCATGATCGCGTCATGGATGCCGACGAGCTTGGCGGTCTCGACGATCTCCCGCGGATCGGCATCGTCAAGACGCGCGATGATCTCGTTTATCGTTTCGCCAAAGAGATTGATGTCTTGAGGGAGGTATCCGAGATGGCGACCGCCTCGTCCCTCGCGGAGCAGCGATACGTCGGCATTGTCGAGCAGCACACGACCGTGCGTTGGAATCGTAAGTCCGGCGATGACTTGGCCAAGCAGCGACTTGCCCGAGCCGGACGGACCGATGATGCCAAGGCATTCGCCGGGTGCGAGACTGAATGAGATGCCTTTCAACGGAAAGTTGTTGGACCCGGACAATCTCAGGCTGACGTTATCGACGACGAGGCCGCTCAGCGGCTGCTGGGACGGGAATTCTGCATTCACGCCCGTGGCCGGAATTGCGGCGAGCACGGCGTTGAGTCGCCGATAGGCTTTCATGGCCGTCGCGAGTGATTTCCAGCTTGCAATCGCACCTTCGACCGGTGCGATGGCGCGGCCAGACATCAGTGTCGCCACAAAAATGATCGCCGGGCTCTTGCCGTAGTCGAGAACGAGCCACGCTGCCGCTCCCATGATCACGACCTGCGACAGCGCTCGTACCGGCTTGGTCGCGAGCATGATGAGCGCGTGCCGCGAGAGCGCAACATCATGCTCTCTGCGGGCTTCCTGTGCGTCGGTGTATATGAGGCGCGCCGTGCCATCCACCATTCCCATTGCGCGGATCAAGTGAATATTGCCGATCGCAGCCGCGAGCCGGCCGTAGCTCTTGGACAACGCTGCGCCGGACTTGACCGTAGCATCGTCCGTGAGCAGGTCGCCTGCAAGCGTGAGACCGAACAGCAGAATCACGCTGCAGGCTCCCACGACCCCAAGCAACGGGTGAACGAGAAAAAGGACACCGAGAAAGAAGGGTGTCCAGAGCGCATCGAACAGCAGCGGGCATGCGCTGGACTCGACGAACTGGCGCAGAGCCGTGAGATCCCGATATGCGTCCGGCGACTGGGCCCAATCGCCGCGAAAGGCGGATTCGAGGCAAGCCGAAAGCACGGAAGGACGAAGTCGGTCTTCAACCCACGCGCCAAGGCGGCCCAACAGGACGCGGCGCAATGCGTCAAGCACTCCACCGACAACGACCGTGAGCGCAACGATGAAGGTGAGCATCAGAAGCGTGTCGCCGCTCCGGCTCGACAACACCCGATCGTAGATCTGAAGCAGGTAGATTGAAGGCGCAAACAGCAGCAGATTGTAGCTGCAGCTATACGCGAACACGAGACCGAGCGGGCCCGCGCAGGCCCAAAGCGCGGCTTCCAACGAAGTCCGGGCCGATGGCAGAAGCGGTGTTCGGAGAGGCGGCATCAGCATTTTTCGTCACCGCCGGAGATTTGGTTTGGCCTCACGCCTGCCCGTCGATCAGACGTGACGACGAACCATTCGCTGCAAATCCGGGACCGGCGGCACGCGCCGCCGGTCCCGCCACGCGACGAGCTGCTGGTCAGAGCACGTCGAAGTGGAAGCCCACGTCTCCACCCTGTGCGTAGTTGAGGCTTCCACCGTCACCGCCGATAGCGGCGGCCGCGTCCTGGTGCTGGTCTACCCAGAGCTTGTTGATCTGGGTGGCGTCCGTATTCGCGTAGACCTTGGATGTATCGTAGCCACTCTCCGAACTCTGGCTTCCGTTCGACGTTGCGGTTCCGCCATGGGCCTTTGCGTACCATGAGGCGGTCGCATTCGCGCCGCCGGCATCCCAGTCCGCCGTTTGCTTGACGTGATCGCCGGTGTTGACGTGCACGTCGGCACCTTCCGCCTTGTTGGTTGGGTCGAAGGTGAGCGTGGGCTTGTTGATGATGGCTCCCTTGAAAGTGCCGTCACCGCCGTTTCCGACACTTTGACCACCGGTGTCGATCGATTTGAAGCCGATTGAATCTGAAATGTGGATCGCCTTGGGCATCATTTGAGCCTCCCTCCGTTTGTTGACTTGCACGCATCATCCATCCCGATCAGATGGACACGCTCAGCAACTCTGATCCGCGCATGCTGGGCGGCGATAGATGTCAAATCGGACACCATCCGGTTTGGTGGGCCTACGCACGAAAGTATGACCTCCGTGCTGACATCTTGACCTCGCAGACGTCAGGGTGCGTCCGGGTGCTTGCATGCGCGGCGCATCGACGAAGCAGCCGCGTTGCGATCGGGCGAGCGACGCAAGTCTCGCTAAAGCACGATCCGGAAAAGTGCGAAGCGGTTTTCCGAAAAGATCATGCGCAATCAATCACCTGAAGCGCGATGACGATTCATCCTGATCTCATCGCGCTTCAGGCCATCAAGTGCAGATCTGGCAGAAGATGCGTTGCAAGATCGCCACCCAGCGCCAGATTGCCATGGCCGCCGTCGCCGCCCACTCCGGCGATCTGGACCGCGCTCTGGTCGATGTGCACATCGTTGGTCTGATCCGCGATTGCCGTCGAATGCGGGCCGGCGATTGCGATATTGATGGGAGCATAGATCGCGACGCTGACGTCGATCAGGTTCCCCGAGGAATGGCCGCTCCCGCCATTGCCCGCGCCGTTGGCCCCAGTGGCAATCGCGTCGGAGCCGCCCCACAGGC
Source organism: Bradyrhizobium sp. UFLA05-153 (assembly GCF_054185185.1). Lineage (NCBI taxonomy): Bacteria > Pseudomonadati > Pseudomonadota > Alphaproteobacteria > Hyphomicrobiales > Nitrobacteraceae > Bradyrhizobium > Bradyrhizobium sp. UFLA05-153. The sequence goes on along the minus strand of NZ_JBBIAM010000044.1, from coordinate 42,321 downwards.
TGTGAGAGACAAGGCTGCCGCCCATCGCAACGTTTCCGTTGCCCCCATGCCCGCCGATGCCGGCGATCTGAAGGGCGGACTGATCCACATACACGCTATTGGTCTGGATCGCGTAAGCACTGGAGTTGTAACCCGCGACCGCGATGTTGATCGGGTCGTACAGCACGAAGGAGGTATGAACCAGCTCTCCAGAGAAGGATCCGTCCCCGCCATTGCCGGCCTGGCTGCCACCCGTCTCCACCAGATGCCAGGCGTTTCCGCCGTTGCTTGATCCCCAGGCGGGATCGAGCGTGATGACGCTGCCGCCACCGGCGACGTTGCCGTTTCCTCCGCTCCCGCCAACACCTGCGATCTGGACGGCCGACTGATTGATATCGACCGCATTCGACTGACTTGCGTATGCGGTGCCACCTGGGCCCGCCACCGCAATATTGACCGGATGGTAGATCACGACGGGAGCGTCAACCAGCGCGCCGGAGAAATAGCCGTCGCCCCCGTTGCCGGCACTGCTGCCACCAGTCGCGATCACGGCGGAGCCCGTGGAGGCGCCACCGATGCCGCCTCCTGTCGCGATATTGCCGTTGCCGCCGTCTCCCCCGACGCCCGCCATCTGAAAGGCGGACTGATCGACATTCACGTCGTTGGTTTGCTGAGCCAATGCAACGGAGCCGTATCCGACGGACACCGATATGTTGATCGGCTCATAGATCAGGATGGAGGCATGAACGATGCCTCCATAAGAATAGCCATCTCCGCCATGACCGGCCGTGTTGCCTCCGCTCTGGATTGAGCCCGAACCGAGCCCTGAGTTACCCGATCCAGATCCGATTCCGTCGGATGGAGTGGCGTGATGGTCGCCATCGGGCTCGGAAGACACGGCGTCGTGCCGGCTCATGATTCCAGTGGGAGAGTGCGCCTCCTGACCCGCAAACCAGAGCCGGCCATGGGCGCCAGCGCCATCGTCTCCAGAAGTCGGCATGGAGGATGGCGAAGTGTCCCTCGATGCGGAAGCGAACCTGTCATAGCCATCATCGTCAACGTGATGGTGGTCGCGGTGAAGCGGTACGATCGCGTCCGACGGGTACCGGAAATTCATGTCGCCTCCCTCGCCGCAATCGGACGGGCCTCTCCCCGACGTCAAGGAGTGTCAGCCTGGGCAGGTCAAAAGCCGAGTCGTCAATTCGAGTGCAGCGATTCGAATGGAGGACGTCAGATCGGCTACACCCGTTTGGGAGCAGACAGCCGTTGCGGGAGCAGGTCTCCGCGAACGTGCCGCAGGTGTAGCTCTTCACCTCGCCCCGCTTGCGGCGAGAGGTCGCAATTCACGCGCAGCGGGAATGCGGGCGAGGGAGACTCTCCGCGCGTCCCTCTCTTACCGTGATTGTAGAGGCAGCCCTCTCCCCGTAAGAACGGGGAGAGGGAGAGGAGCGAGCTTACTTCATCGCGCACTTGTCGTGGAAGCGGTCCTGGTCGTCCTTGACGATGGTGGCAACCGTCTTCAGCGCGAGCTGTCCGTCGGCGTCCTTCACGACGTCCTGGAGATAGAAGTTCTGGATCGGGATGTGGTTGTTGCCGTACTTGTACGGACCACGCAGCGACTTGAAGTTGGCCTTCTCCATCTCGGCCTTCATCGCGTCCTTCTTGCTGGCGTCACCCTTCACCGCCACGACCGCGCTGTTGATGAGCTGGGCCGCGTCGTAGGCTTGCGCTCCGTAATAGGTTGGGCGAAGGTTGGTGTACTTCTTGCGGTAATCGGCGACAAAGCGCTTGTTCTCGTCGTTCGGGAGATCGTTGACCCATTCCTGCGCGCCGGGGATACCCAGCGCATTCTCCTTCTGAAGCGGCAGCGACAGCTCGTCGACGGTGAACACCGTATAGAGCGGGATCTGGGTCTTCAGGCCCGCCTGCACATATTGGTTGAGGAACTGCACGCCGGCCGCACCCGGATAGAACACGAAGATCGAATCCGCGCCCGAGGCGCGAGCCTTCGACAGCTCGGCGGAGAAATCGAGCTGGCTCGGCCACACCGTATATTCCTCGCCCTTGATCTCGCCCTTGAAGGTGCTCTTGACGCCCGCGAGCATGTCCTTGCCCGCGGCGTAGTTCGGTCCGATCAGGAAGACGCTCTTGACGCCCTTCTGGTTCATGTACTGGCCCATCGCCTGCGGCGTCTGGTCGTTCTGCCAGGAGGTCGAGAACACGTAAGGAGAGCAGAGCTCGCCGGCGAGCTGCGACGGGCCAGCATTGGCCGAGATCAGGAAGGTCTTCGAATCCACCGCGGTCTTGAGCGAGGCGAGCAGCACGTTGGACCAGATGTAGCCGACGATGAAATCGACCTTGTCGGACTGCACCAGCTTCTCGGTCTTCTGCTTGCCGACATCGGGCTTCTGCTGGTCGTCCTCGTAGATCACCTCGACCGGCTTGCCGTCCATCTTGCGGCCCAGATGGTCGAGCGCGAGCTCGAAGGAGTTGCGCATGTCGTTGCCAATCACCGCGGTCGGGCCGCTGAAGGTCGAGACGAAGCCGATCTTGATGGTGTCGCCGGCCGATGCCGGGCTTGCCAGCGCGAGCGCAGCCGCGCCCGCCAGCCAGAATGCCGTCCTCATAACCACTCCCCTCCTCAATTTTCATTGCCCCGAAATGGCGGATGGCCGCTTCCGGTTCGTTCTGTTTAGGACGCAAAATCGTGTGAGCCGTCAATGGCTCAGCGCCCGCCCCTGCACCATAATTCGCCCTCATCCCGGATGGCAAGAAATATAGTTCTACTCCCTTCGACGAGGGCTGCGGCGCTTTTTCGCGGTCTCGTCGATACGACGTCGCTATTCCTCAATTGATGACGGCTATTGGACCGCGACCCCGTCTTCGCTCTTTAATGAGCGGCGCGCACCCAGCGAATCGAGGGCAGCTTTCATGACTGCGAAACCCCACCGCGTCGTCATTGTCGGAGCCGGCTTCGGCGGGCTGGAGACGACCTACCGGCTCAGCGGCGTGCCGGTCGAGATCACGCTGATCGACCGCCGCAATCATCACCTGTTTCAACCGCTGCTCTACCAGGTCGCGACCGCTTCGCTCGCGACCAGCGATATTGCCTGGCCGGTCCGCCACCTCATGCGGGCGCGGCGCGAAGTGACGACGCTGTTTGCGACCGTGAACGGCGTCGATGCCGAGCGGCGCGCCGTGCTGCTCGATGACGGCAGCGAAGTTCCTTACGACACGCTGGTGCTCGCGACCGGCGTCAGCCACGCTTATTTCGGCCACGACGAATGGGAGCAGTGGGCACCCGGCTTGAAGACGCTGGAGGATGCGACCACGCTGCGCCGTCACATCCTGGTCGCGTTCGAGCGCGCCGAGCGCGAGACCGATCCGGAGCGCCGCGCCGCGCGGCTGACCTTCGTCATCATCGGCGCCGGTCCGACCGGCGTCGAGCTTGCCGGCACCATCGCCGAGATGGCGCATCACACCCTGCCGGGCGATTTTCGCAACATCGACACACGCAAGGCGCGCGTCGTGCTGATCGAGGCGGGACCGCGCGTGCTCGCCGGCTTTGCCGACGATCTCTCGGCCTATGCACAGGCTTCGCTGGAGAAGGTCGGCGTCGAGGTCGTGCTGGGGCAGCCCGTCACCGAGGTTGACCGCGACGGCGTGGTCTATGGCGGACAGCGGCTCAACGCGAAAACCAAGATCTGGGCGGCCGGCGTGCGCGCCTCGCCCGCCGCCGAATGGCTGAACGCGCCGGCGGACCGCGCGGGACGCGTGGAGGTCGAAGGCGACCTGACGGTGCCGGGCCATCCGGATGTCTTCGCCATCGGCGACACCGTCACGATTCCCGCCTGGGACGGCAAGCCCGTGCCCGGCATCGCGCCGGCGGCCAAACAGCAGGGACGCTACGTTGCAAACCTCATCAAGGCTCGGCTGCGCGGCGAGAAGCTCGGCCCCTTCCGCTACAAGCATGCCGGCAGCCTCGCGCAGATCGGCAAGCGTCTCGCGGTGATCGATTTCGGCCGCGTAAAGCTGCGCGGCGCGATCGCGTGGTGGATCTGGGGCATCGCCCACATCTACTTCCTGATCGGCCTGCGCCATCGGCTCGCCGTCGCGCTGACCTGGCTCTGGATCTACGTCCGCGACCAGCGCGCCGCCCGCCTGATCACGCAAGGCAGCAGCAAGGTGTCGGGGTGACGTTCCTCTCCCTCTGCCCGTTCTTACGGGGAGAGGTGACGCCTCAGCCGTCGATGATCGCCACTGCGCGGGTCCAGCCGGCCGACGCGCGCGCGATCTTGACTGGAAAGCACGACACAGTGAATCCGGTCGAGGGCAGGAGCTCCAGATTGTGCAGCTTCTCCAGATGGCAGTAGCCGGTGTGCCGGCCGGCCTTGTGCCCCTCCCAGATCAACGAGGCATCCCTGGTTTCGGCATATTTCTGCGCGGTGAAGACAAAGGGGGCGTCCCAGCTCCAGGCATCCGTTCCGGTCAGCCGCACGCCGCGATCCAGGAGGTACATCGTCGCCTCATACCCCAGGCCGCAACCGGAACTGACGTAGTCGGGCAGGCCGAACCTGGCGCCGGCACGGGTGTTGACGACGACGATCTCAAGCGGCTTCAGCGTGTGGCCGATACGCTCGAGCTCGACTTCGACGTCCTTGGCGGTCGCCACATGACCGTCCGGCAGATGCCGGAAATCGAGCTTCACGCCCGGCTGGAAACACCATTCCAGCGGCACCTCGTCGATGGTCCACGACGTCTGGCCGCGATTCATCGTCGGGTGAAAGTGCCAGGGCGCATCCAGATGGGTACCGTTATGGGTCGACAGCGTCACGTGCTCGACCGCCCAGCCCTGCCCGTCCGGCAGATCCTCCGCCTTCAGGCCTGCAAAGAATTGCAGCATGCCCGGCAGGCCTTGCTGGTGATCGATGTACTGAATGGTTGGCCGGTTGCCAGGGGGATCCGCTGGCACATCGTTCTGCAACGGGACCGAGATGTCGATGATTCGCCTTGCCATGCCTCTTGATCCTACGACGTTCCCTGCATCTCGTTGTCAGACGTCCCGACAAAGCGCGGCAATGTCCCGAGAGCCAATGCCCCGAAAACGAGACACGCCACCATCAGCCAAAGTGCGGCCGCGTAGTTCTTGTTGAGGTCGAACAGGCGTCCCATGACGGCGGGGCCAGCAGCCGCGCCGACGCTGAACAGCGAATAGGCCAATCCATAGAGGAAGCCGTAATTGCGCATGCCGAAGTAGCGCGCGGTCAGGTAGGCGATGAGATCGATTTCCGCGCCGAAGGCAAAGCCGATCAGCAGTGCAGCGACCGGAGCGCCTTGCGCACCACCGTAGTTGAGAAGCGCGCAGCCTGCTGCCGCAACCAAGAAGACTGTGCAAGCCACGTAGGGCGCAAAGATGCGATCAATGCCCCATCCGATCAGCACACGCCCGGCAATGACGCCGACACCGATCAGCGAGGCGACGCCGGCGGCGGTCGACAGCGGCACGCCGGCATCCCGCAGCAGCGGCACCAGATGAACGACCGTTCCCGATATGGCTGCCGCAACGGCGAGGAACCCAATCGCGATGGTCCAGAAGACGCGAGACCGTAGCGCCTGCCAGCGTCCGGCGCCCGCCGTGACAGTACGCGTCGGCTGCATCGCGCCTTCCAGATCGCGGAAGCCGAAATAGACCAGGGGCCAGGCCACAGCGGCGAGCGCAGCCAGGACGATGAAGCCCGCGTGCCAGCCAAATGACGCGATCTGCGAGGCGAGCAGCGGCGGCAAGGCCAGTGCAGAGATCCCGCCTCCGGCCAATACGATGCCGAGCGCCAGACCGCGCGACGCGCTGAAGTTGGCGTTGACGACCCGGGTGTAGACGACCGGCGTCGTGCCGCCGCCGAAACATCCGGCGGCAAAGAACAATGCATAAAAGGCGGAGATGGAATCGTTGAGGCTGCCGAGACCGACCATGCTCAGCACCAAGAGCGGGATCGATATCAGCGCGACGATCCGCGCGCCGAACCTGTCGATCAGCGAGCCGACGACCGGCCCGGAAACGACGAGGCCGGCGGTGAGGTAGATCAAGGCGCCGGAAATCTGCCCGCGGTTCCAGTTGAACTCTCGCTGCAGCGGCTCGAAAAATACCCCGATGCTGTAGAACAAGAGAGACGACGCGCCGACCGCGATGCCGACGAGCGCCATGGCCAGGATGAACCAGCCGCGGGTGATCTCATGCTTCCGCAGCCCGACTGGATGATCGATCAAACTCACAACTCCCTCCCTCATACTGAATTCTCCCTGCGCTCTTTGCTTTGGGTTCTGTCGCGCAGATGCTGGCTTCGCTCTAGTCGGGCATCGCCCCGTAGATGTCGCTGTAGGTGCGCTGGAGATGAGCCGTGAGCTTGGTCACGGCGGCGCTGGCGGAACGCGACAGGACGACGTTGGCGAGCGCCTCGTGCTCGGCAACGAAGTCCTGCGCGACGACGGCATTCGAGAGCATCAGATTGCGATACCGCGACGCCTGATCGTAGAGCTGACTTGCCAGCCCAACGGTTCGCGGCGAACTGCAAGCCGCGATCAGGCCGGCATGAAATAATTTGTGAACCCGGTCGAGCTCGGGCGTATTCTTCAGAATCCTGGATCGACCGGCGACACGCTTGAGCTGGTGCAGGCAGGAGACGATCTCTCCCTCCCATTTCGCATCGCCATGTCGGATCGACTGGCGCAGCGCCGCCGCTTCGAGCGCAATTCGCGTCGATGTGATGTCGGCGAGATCCGTGTCGCTCATGGGCGCCACACGGAATCCACGCTGCCCCACCGCGATCACCAGCCCCTTTGACGCGAGCCGCGACAATGCCTCGCGGGCCGGCGTCTGGCTGACGCCGTAGTCAGCCGCGATGTCTGCGATCTTGAGCTTGGCGCCCGGGCGCAGCTCGCCCTTGACGATGGCGACTTCCAACGCTGCTTCGGCGCGCTCGGTAAGGGTCGCGCTTTCCTGATCCATGGACCTTGCCTTCGCTGATGGTCGTCCTGGGCTTGCGGACGAACGGCTGGCATTGACAACTTTGTATATTTTAGTGGAGAAAATATATTTTTCAAGGAGATGCTGCAATTGATCGAGGCGGGAGAAGCAGCTCTCGAAGCCACGCGTCGGGTAGTGGAAACCTGTGCGGCGGACGAGGACATCTCCTCCCCGCTCGACCGCATCAGGCTCTTGGCTCCGGTCCCCGAGCCGCCGCAGATGCGCGATTTTTCGGTCTTTCCCGGGCACATCCGCGAAGCTCCGGCGGGCATGGCGCGCATCGCGCAGCGGAAGGGGGTCGCAAGCGATGCGCCCACACGACCACTCCAGGAGGTGCCCCAAGTCTACCGCGAGCGGCCGATCTACTACATCACCAACCGCTTCAGCGTGTCCGGCCCGGACGCGACGGTGCCGTGGCCCGCGTACAGCGAACTGATGGATTTCGAGCTCGAGTTCGGGATTTTCCTGTCGAAGGGAGGATGCGACATCCCGCTCGCGAAGGCGCGTGAGCACATCTTCGGCTACACGATCTACAATGACTTCTCCGCGCGCGACACGCAGTTTGAGGAAATGCGGGGCATGCTCGGCCCCGCCAAAGGCAAGAGCTTCGATGCCGGCAACGTGATCGGCCCCTGGATCGTGACCTCGGACGAAATTCCCGATCCCTACAATCTTGCCATGCGTGCACGCGTCAATGGCGAGATCTGGACTGACAGCACGAGCAGCGGCATGCTGCACTCCTTCGAGGACATGATCGCCCATGTCTCGCGCGGCGAGACGTTGCGGGCGGGTGAATTCATGGGCTCAGGTACGGTCGGCGGCGGCTGCGGCCTCGAGCTCGATCGCTGGTTGCACCATGGCGATACCGTCGAGCTCGAGGTCGAGAGGATCGGCAGACTGCGCAATCAGGTGCTCCGCAGGGATGTCTGAACCGCGACGCTCTTGCAAACTCCTTCTTCTCCCCTTGTAAGGGGAGAAGTGCCGCGGATACTCGCGGCTGCAATTACTTCACCAGCGAACACCCACCCTCCGCCATCGGCCGGAAGGCCTGATCCGCAGGGATCGTCGAGACCAACTTGTAATAGTCGTACGGATATTTCGACTCCTCCGGCTTCTTCACCTCGAACAGGTACATCGGGTGCACGACGCGGCCGTCCTGGCGGATCGCAGTGTCGCCGAACAGCTTGTCCTTGCCTTGGAACTTCTTCATCTCCGGCACGACAGCCCCAGCATTATCGCTGCCGGTTGCGGCAACCGCGTTGAGATAGGCGAGCGTCGAGGCATAGACGCCGGCCTGGTTGCCGCTCGGCATCTTGCCGTTCATGCCGGGGCGCGCGGCAAAGCGTTTTGCGAAGGCGCGGGTGTCGTCGTTCATGTCCCAGTAGAAGGCTTCCATGAGCTGGAGGCCTTGAGCGACCTTCAAACCCATGCCGTGAACGTCGTTGATGAAGAGCAGGAAGGCGACGAGCTTCTGCCCGCTCTGCTGGATGCCGAACTCGGCGGCCTGCTTCACTGCGTTGATGGTGTCGCCGCCGGCATTGGCGAGGCCAATCACCTGCGCCTTCGAGCCCTGCGCCTGCAGCAGGAACGAGGCGAAATCGGAGGTGCCGAGCGGATGTTTTGAGGAGCCGATCACCTTGCCGCCATGCGCCTCGATGTATTTCTGCGCCTCTGACTCGATACCCTTGCCGAGCGCGAAGTCGACCGTGAGGAAGTACCATTCTTTGCCGCCGCGCGAGACCATCGCGGCCGCCGTGGTATTGCCGGTCGCCCAGGTGTCGTTGACCCATTGGATGGTGTTGGGCGAGCAGGCCTTGCCGGTGAGGTCGGCACTTGCCGTGGACGATGCCAGGAACGTCATGCGGCTGTCGCGCAGCAGCGTGTTGATGGAGAGACCGACCGCCGAATTCGGCACGTCGACGATCGCATCGACGCCCTCGACATCGAGCCATTTGCGCGCGATTGCCGCGCCGACGTCGGCCTTGTTCTGGTGGTCGGCATAGACGATCTCGACCTTGATGTTCTTTCCCCCGCCATTGAAGTCCTCGGCCGCCATGCGCGCGGCTTCGACAGAGCCCATGCCGTTGGTGTCCTGAAAAATGCCGGAAATGTCGTTGAGCACGCCGATACGTACGACATTGTCGGATATTTCGGCGCTGGCCGAGCCGGCAATCAGGCATGCCGCAAGCGCAAGCGTCCACTTCAAGTGCCTCATCATTCCCTCTCCTGTTGAATTTTCGGTCGTGCCACCGGTCGTTGCCGAGGGCGATCAGAACGTTAGACCTGCCGCTCCGGCAGGCGCAGCACGAGCCCGTCGAGCTCGTGTGTGATCCTGATCTGGCAGGACAGCCGGCTGTTGGCCATGCGCTCGGCGGCGGCGCCGTCGAGCAGCGCGTCCTCGTCATCCGCCATCGCCGGCAGGCGCGCGAGCCAGCCGTCGTCGACATAGACATGGCAGGTCGCGCACATCGTGTTGCCGCCGCATTCGGCCAAAATGCCGTCGAGGCCGTGGCGGGTCGCGGCGTGCATGGCGCTCTCGCCGTCGCTGACGTCAACACGATCGGTTTTGCCGCCGGAATGGATGAAGGTGATCGCAGGCATCAAAGATCCTCAAGCCGGAGTGATGGTCACCGGCAGGCTGTCGAGCCCGCGCAGCGTATTGTTGAAGCGGCGCTTCGGCTCGCCCGTGATCTCGATCTTCGCGATACGCCGCGCCAGCGCCGACAGCATCACTTCACCCTCGAGGCGTGCGACGAGCTGGCCGACGCACATGTGGATGCCCGAACCGAAGCCGACATGGCCGGAGGTACGTCGCGTGATGTCATAGGTATCGGGCTTGTCCCAGCGCCGCGGATCGCGATTGGCCGCGCCAAGGAACATCAAAACCTTCTCGCCCTCGCCGATGACAGCGCCACCAATTTCGACCTCGCGCGTCGTGGTGCGGAAGAAGGTCTGCACGGGGCTCTCGAAACGCACGGCTTCCTCGAAGGCATTGCGCGCCAACGTAGGATCATCGCGCAGCCGCTGCCACTGATCGGGAAATCGCGCGAGACAATAGACCGCGGCGCCGATGCCGTTGACGGTGGTGTCGAGCCCCGCCGACAGCAGCGAGCGCACCAGGAGCGGTGCCTCCGTCGCAGTGATCTCGCCTTCATCGACGCGGGCGTGGATGCAGGCCCCGAAACCGCCGGGCGCAAGGTTCTCGCGCTGGCATTGCTCGGCGATATAGGCCTGGTGCGGCGCCGAGCGCTCGATAGCCTCCTGGCGCAACTGGTTCGGCGGGCCGAAGGCGTTGAACACCAGGCTCGCATAGGGGATGAGATGCTCGCGGCCTTCCGGCCTCAAGCCCAACGCGTCCGGGAAGATCGAAAGCGGATAGGCTTCCGCGAGATCAGCGATCGCATCAAAGCTGCGCTTCTCCAGCAAGAGATCCACCCGCTCCTCTGCCGCTGCGGCAAAGCGATCGCGCACCTGCTTCATCACCGTCGGCGACAGCACGCGCGAGAGCACGGCGCGGGTGCGCGTGTGGGCGGGCGGATCGGCTTCCAGGATCAGGCTCGGCGGCCGCCACGGCTTCTCCTTCTTGAAGTCGCTGAGGCCCACGCCGCGGCTGGAGCAGAACGTCATGGGATCGTTCAGCACCGCATGGACTTCGGCATAGCGCGCGACGCCATAGACGTTCCACTTGTCGAGATAGACCACGGGGCCGGCGTCCCGCAGCACGTCATGGGTGGGAAAGGGATCGGCGAAGAACCCGATCGCGAAGGGATCGACATCGAGATGCGGGATGGCGGGCACGCCGCCGGTCGAAGCGAAGCTGGCTGCACTCATTCACATCCTCCCAATTTTGCGCTTGTGGAGCGCGCGCGCATGTCCTTATTTCTGTCGCGCATGAAGCGAGCCCCGATCAGATGACCGCGCCCTCGACCAGAAGCCACAAGAAGCCTGCGGAAGCGGGGCCGACGCTCGATCTCGACCGTTACGTCCCGGCCTTCATCACCTTCATCGCCAACAAGCTCTCGAACAGCGCGACCGCATTCTATCAGCGCGAATTCGGCGTCAACGTCACGGAATGGCGGATCATGTCGCTGCTCGCGATCGAGCCGGGCATTCCGGCCTCGCGCATCTGCCACGTCATCGGCTTCGACAAGGGGCCGGTGAGCCGGACATTGGCGAGTCTCGAAAAGCGCGGGCTGGTGGCGATCCGCAGCGATCCCAACGACGGACGCACGCACTCGATCTCGCTCACCGCAAAAGGCCGCGCCACCCATGACAAGGTGATCGTCGCCGCCTTCGCGCGCGAGCGGCGGCTGCTGTCGTGCCTGTCCAGGGACGAGCAGGAGGTGCTGATCGATCTGTTGCGCCGGCTGCACGAAAATCTCGGCGCGGTGACCGGCGACGCGTAACGGCGCGCATCTCGTGCGCGCCAGATCGCGTTCACCTGGCATGCGCCAGCGATTGCCGGCGGCACCATTCCTGCCGAACATGAATCCTCCCGTTGAGGCGCAGCGGTTTTCCCGCCGTCACCCTTGCCTGCGAAGGACTCGCATAAATTAGTTGCTTAGGCAACAAAAAGTTTCAGGAGACGTTTTAGGACAGGAGCGTTGGCCTTGGTGGAAAGCCCGCGGTCTCGTGTCCCGGACGCGGCGCGGCATGAAATGACGCGACGCAGAGCCGGGACCCAGCAGTATGGGCCCCGGCTCTGCAGTGCAGCGCTACGCGCCGCACTGCGTCCGGGGCACGAGATTGCACTTCGGTCTCTCAGTTACGGCGCCTTGCAGACGAAGTTCGCGGCGTCCTCGATATCGCCCTGCCCCGAGTAGGCCGCATACGTCGGATAGGGACAGAGCGGCCGCGTGCGGCCCGGGCTCCAAGCCGCCGGGACTTCCTTGTTCGCCGGATTGATCGAGGCGACGATCCGCTCGGGCGCCTTGCCCTGCTCCACCCAATCCGTCAGCGCGGTCAGCGCATCGAACTTGTCGAGCGTGACGCCGCCGCCGCAATGCGTGCCGCCAGGCATGGTGAAGAGGCGCGCAAAATTGTTGGCGTTTCCTTGCGCGTTCTTGTTCAACCGGTCGTACCAGCGGATGGTGTCGTTGACCGAGAACACCGGATCGGCCTGCCCGTGATAGATCAGCATCTTGCGACCCGCTTTCTGCAGGCCGGCGAGCTTGGGATCATCGACATCGGGCGGCGTCATGAAGTCCATCGCCGACTCCGTGAAGGGGCCATCCTTGGCAAAAATCTTCGGCGCGTCCTTGTCGAAGTCGTAGGCCTTCAGCGCGTCGATCAGCTTCTCATTGCTGCCCTCCACCGCGACGGGCGGAGTCGAGAAGATATAGTTCAGCGACACTGCGCCCATGGTCGCGATGATCGGAAAGTTATTCCAGGGCGCGACGGGGCTCTCGACCTTCCAGGCGCGCCAATTGCCGGTGCCGATGCCACCATCGAGCGGCCAGTCCGAATAGAGCGCCTCGCCCTTCGAATTTTTCGGACCGGCAAGGCTGGTCCTGAGCGCATCGACCTTGGCTTCCGGCAAGCAAGCATTGGTCTGGCCCGGAGCGCAAACTAGGATCTTGAAATCGAACGCCTTCTGGCAGGCGGCGAGATTGGACGTGAGGCCATCCTTCGCTCCATCGAGCGCATCGCAGGCCTCGGTGATGCGCGAGGCGATTGTCTGCGCCTCCTCCTTGGTGATCGACTTGCGGAGATCCGGATCGGCCTTCAGGAGGGCCTGCACGTCCCAGGCGTGCTGGACCGCGGCGCGCGGCAGATCGAAGCCGGGATTGCCGACGAGGAAGCCATCATAGTTTTCCGGCATGCGCGATGCTGCCACCATCGCATGACGTCCGCCGTTCGAGCAGCCTGCCATGTAGGAACGATCCGGCTGGCGGCCGTAATGCAGCGCGATGATCTTCTTCGCGACCGGCGAGAGCGTCATGTCGGCGGAATAGCCGTAATCGCGCCGCGCCTGCGGGTCGAGCCCGAAGGCCGCGCCTGCGGCGAGCCCGAGCGGCTTGTTCGCGGGATCGGAACCGGAATGACCACTGTCGGATGACAGCACCGCAAAACCGCGGGCGAGCGGCACCGTGCCGCCCGAGGCCCACCCGTCCGGCTTGTCACCGAGCGCCGGCACCACGACGCCGTCATTGCCGCCATTGACCTGATGGAGGAAGCGACCGTTCCATTCGGCCGGCAGCCTGAGCTCGAACTGGATGGCATAGGACTTTCCGTCCGCACCGGTGCGCTGATTGGCGAGGCCGGTCACGATGCAATGCTTGGGCAGACTGTTGCCGGCCTCCTGAAGCTTGGAAGCGACGATCTCGACGCCCGGGACGGACAACGACGCCGAGGTAACGGGCGAGCAGCCCTCGCCTTCGGCGCGCGCGAGCGCGGTGGATCCAAGAAGGGCAGCCAGCGCGACTGCCGATATCAAGCCAGACCTCACGGCGGCCTCCCATGTTTGATTATATAGTATAATTATTACTCATATTCCATATCTTGGCAAGCCGGACTCTCGTGTCCCGGACGCGGCGCAGCACGCAGTGATGCGCTGCAGAGCCGGGGCCCAGTCTTTCTTTGAAGACGGCCATGGGTCCCGGCTCTGCGTCGCATCGCCAAGCGCGCTGCGCTGCGTCCGGGGCACGAGAGCGTTTAGCGTGGAGGCGATCGGTTTACCTGGCGCAGCCGATCCATTCGGCCGACGCGTCATCGTTCAGCCGCGCCACTGCCTCCGCTCGGCGCGTCAGCACGGCGCGCTGGTTGATGTAACCCTTGTCGGTGATCTCGCCACCGTCGACCGAAGGCGGCTCCGCCAGCAGCAGCGCGCGCGTCGCGTGGCCGGAGGAGTTTGCACCTTGCGCTTTCAGCTTTGCGAGCCCCAGCGCGATCGCACTTCTCACCTTGTCGTGGCCAAGCACCTCGCTCACGGCAGCTGCATCCGGCAGCCCCGCATGCGTCCGGCAACCTGCGATGTTGGGGAATACCAGGAAGCGCACGTCATCGCCGCCATGGCCCGTCACGACGATGTCCTGCGCCAGCGGTGCGAGCGACGCAATGCCGGCGACGCGCAGCGTGCCGACACTGACCCAGGTGCCGGAATTCAGCTTGAAGTCCTCGGCGACGCGGCCGTCGAAGAACAGGCCGCGCTCGGGGCGCGCGCTGTCGGCGAATTTCACGGCGTCGCCGATGAGGTAAAAACCTTCCTCATCGAACGCCTGCTTCGTCAGCTCCGGCGCCTTCCAATATCCCGGCGTGACGTTGGGGCCGCGCACGCGCACTTCCAGCTTGTCACCAGAGGTGACGAGTTTCAGCTCGGTGCCGGGGATCGGCACGCCGATATTGCCGGAGCGCTCGGCCAGGAAGTGGCAGTCGGTCGCGAGCGGCGAGGTTTCCGTCGAGCCCCAGGCCGACACCATCGGCAGCGCGCGACCGACGGTCTTGAGCGAGAGCTCCTCGAGCGCATCCCAGAGATTCTGCGGCAGCGCCGCGCCGGCATAGAAGGCGAACTTGACCTCGCCGAAGAAACGGCGCCGCAGCTCCTCGTCGGTGCGCAGCGCCGCGATCAGCATGTCGAAGCCGCGCGGCACGTTGAAATAGACCGTCGGCATCACGCTCTTCAAGTTCGCCAGCGACGTCGCAAAGAGTCCGGGCGCCGGCTTGCCGCTGTCGATATAGAGCGAGCCGCCATTGCGCAGCACCAGATTAAAATTGTGGTTGGCGCCGAACGTATGACTCCAGGGCAGCCAGTCGAGGATCACGAGGTCGCCGCCTTGCGCGAGAAAGGTCCAGGTCTGCGCCTTGGCCTGCTGGCTCGAGGTCAGCATGCGCTGGGTGTTGATCACGGCCTTCGGAGTGCCGGTCGAGCCCGAGGTGAACAGGAATTTTGCGATCGTGTCCGGCGTCACCGCGGCGAACGCCTTTGCGACGTCGGAAGACTCCGGCGTCGCGGTGAGCGCGCGGAAGGACAGCACATCGGCGTCATCGGGATTGCCGCTCACGATTTCCGCCTGATGCAGCGGCCTGATCGCGGCCAGCGCTGCCGCGAACGGTTTTGTGTCGCTGACATAGATCACGCCGGGCTGAAGCAGGCTGATCATGCTCTTGAGCTTGTCGAAATCCCTGGACATCAGCGAGTAGGCCGGCGAGATCGCGGCGGAGGGCACGCCGACATGCTGGGCAGCCAGCGCGAGCAGCGCGTGATCGACGCTGTTGTCGGAGAGGATGACGAGCGGACGCTCCGTGCTCAGCCCTTCCGCGAGGATCCAGGACGCCAGCGAGCGCACCTGCTGCAAGGCTTGCGCGTAGGTGACGCTGGTCCAGGACGCGTCAGGCTTGCCACGCTCTGCCAGGAAGATCTTGCTCGGCGCTTGCAGCGCCCATTGCTCCAGCCAGTCGCCGGTGCAGCGCGCAGCCTCGCGCAAGGGATCGGGCGAGCGCAACACGATGCTGCCGTCGGCGCGATGCTCGGCGACCGTCCTGGGCGTTGCGAACAGGCTGGAAGCCTCACCTCCTACGGCGGCCATGGTCATGGGTGTCCTCCCGGGCAGCGGCCTCGTGCGGGCTGCTTTGGCAATAATGTTGGGCAGAGCAATTGTTGTCGTCAACAACAATCTTTGCCAAAGCCCGGCGAGGCGCTAGACTTGCGCGCCGCCGGAGAAAAGAAAGTGACAACCAGTGCAGGTCGAAATGAACTGCCAACCCGCGCGCCGCGCAAGCGGGCCGGCAGGGGCGCGGCGCGTCCCGATGACGCGGACGAGGTCGGTCTCGACGCGCTGGTCGGTCACGCCGGCTATGCGGTGCGGCGCTTCCAGATCTGGATTTTTCAGGACTTCGTCCGCACGCTCGCTTCAGTCGACATCCGGCCAACGCAATATTCGGTGATGACCGTGATCGGCGCCAATCCGGGCCTCTCCCAGATGGCGGTCGCAAAGCGCCTCGGCATCGAGCGGGCGCGGCTGGTACATCTCCTCGACAGCCTCGAGGGGCGCAAGCTCGTCAGGCGGATCAAGTCGAAGACGGACCGCCGCTCCCACGCCCTGCATCTCACCGCGCAGGGCGGGCTGTCGCTGGCGAAGTTCAAGCAGCTCGCCGCCGAGCACGAGCGCCATGTCGAGGAAAAGATCGGCAAGGGGAACCGGGAGCGGCTGCTGCAGATCCTCGCCGGTTTTACCTGAACCGCCGCTGCTCAAAAGTTGAGCAAATGCACACATCCGGGCGTTACCCCCGCACCGCTGCCGGCCGGTGATTATTCTCGTAACTGACTGATCTTTCGATAATATCCGGAGAAGGCGAGCTGCCCGGATCCTGTACACAATGGCACATCGCTTGCTTCACCCCCGGTGAAGATTCGTTGCCGGAGTTTTTTGCGCCATGGGGGCCGACCAGCCTGAGACGGTAGCCGCGATTGTGGCCGCGCATCGCGCGGGCACGATGACGCCGGCGCAGACGATCGCGCGGACCTATCAGCGCATCCGCGACCATGGCGATAGCGCGGTCTTCATCAGCCTGCGCAACGAGAAGGACGCGATCGCGGAAGCCGAGAAGCTTGCGGCGCGAAAGGACGCCACGAACCTGCCGCTCTACGGCGTGCCGGTCGCGGTGAAGGACAATATCGACGCGCTGGGCTTTCCGACCACGGCCGCCTGCCCGGCCTTCTCCTACACGCCGACGCATGACTCCACAGCCGTCGAGCGCCTGCGCGCGGCCGGCGCCATCATCATCGGCAAGACCAATCTCGACCAGTTCGCAACCGGCCTCGTCGGCGTGCGCTCGCCCTACGGCATCCCGAAGAATCCGATCCGCGAGGATCTCATTCCCGGCGGTTCGAGCTCGGGCTCAGCAACGGCGGTCAGCGCCGGCCTCGTGCCGCTCTCGCTCGGCACCGACACTGCGGGAAGCGGCCGCGTGCCGGCGATGCTCAACAACATCGTCGGGCTGAAGCCGAGCCTCGGCATGATCTCGACGGCAGGGCTCGTGCCCGCATGCCGCACGCTCGATTGCATCTCGGTGTTCGCTCTCACGGTCGACGATGCCGCGCTCGCGCTTGCCGTGATGGCGGGGCCGGACCAGGCCGATCCATTCTCGCGCGACCGGCCGCTTGGCGCGATGACACCGTTTCCAGCCAACGTTCGTCTGGGCGTGCCGCGCAACGGGCAACTGATCTTCTTCGGCGACAAGAAATCGGAGGCCGCCTATGGCGAGGCCCTGAAGCGCTGGACGACACTTGGCGCGACACTCGTCGAGTTCGACCTCGAGCCGTTCTACGAGACCGCGCGGCTGCTCTATGAGGGCCCCTGGGTCGCAGAGCGTTATCTCGTGATCCGCAATCTCCTCGCCTCCGCGCCGGATGCGATCCACCCGGTGACGCGCGAGATCACCGCTGCCGGCGCGCGGCTCACCGCGGCCGATACCTTCTCCGCGCTCTATCGCCTGCAAGGGCTGCGCAAGATCGTCGAGCGCGCCTTCGCGCATCTGGATGCGATGGTGCTGCCGACGGCGCCCACGGTCTATTCGACCGCGCAGGTGCTCGCCAACCCGATCGAGCTCAACAGCCGGCTCGGCACCTACACCAACTTCGTCAATCTGCTCGATCTCTGCGGCCTGGCGCTGCCGGCATCGATGCGCTCTGATGGTGCGCCCTTCGGCATCACGCTGCTCGCGCCCGCCGGCCGCGATGGATTCCTCGCCAGCATCGGCCGCGTGTTCCACGCCGACACCAAGCTCAGCGTGGGCGCGAAGGGTGTTGTGCAAGCACCACTCGCTCCGCTGCCGGCCAGCAGCGCCGACGAGATTCCGATTGCCGTGGTCGGCGCGCATCTGTCCGGGATGGCGCTGAACGGCGAGTTGAAGGCGCTGAACGCTCACCTGATCGAAGCCACGAAGACGGCGCCCGACTACAAGCTCTACGCGCTCGACACAACGCCGCCAAAACCTGGCATGCTGCGCGTCGAGGCCGGCAAGGGATCTGCGATCGAGCTGGAGATCTGGTCCCTTTCGGCGTCCGCCTTCGGCAAGTTCGTCAACGCGATCCCGCCGCCGCTGTCGATCGGCAGCATCAAGCTCGCCGATGGCCGCAGCGTGAAGGGCTTCATCGTCGAGCCGGAAGCGCTGGGCGCCGCGCGCGACATCACGGCCTATGGTGGCTGGCGCGCGTATATGGCGGAAGCTGCGACGGCGTAGTCGCCTGTCGTAGGGTGGGCAAAGCGTAGCGTGCCCACCAATTGTGCCGCGCGAAAAGCGGTGGGCACGGCGCTGTGCGCCTTTGCCCACCGTACGAGATCACACCGACACCGCGTAGATCTCGTACTCTCCGCGCACCAGTTCGATATGCGCGCGCATGGCGGCAGCGGCGCCTTGCTTGTCGCCGCGCATGATGGCGACGACGACGCGGTCGTGCTCGGCCTGCGACTTGGCGAGCCGGCCGAGGTTACGGAACTGGGCGCGACGGAACGGCTGCACGCGCACGCGGGTCGCAAGCGTGATTTCGGCGATATAGCCGTTCTGCGAGCCGGCATAGATCGCGTTGTGGAAGCGCTCGTTGACCTCGTGGAACCGTTCCGGATTGCCGGTGTAGCTCAAGACCCGCAGCTCCTCGTGAATGGCTTCCAGACCATGGCGCTCGGCCGCCGACATCCGCTCGGCGGCAAGGCCGGCGCACAAGGCTTCCAGTTCCGCCATCGCCTCGAACATGCCCGTCAGCCGCTCGATCGAGGGCTGCGCCACCACCGCGCCGCGATGGGCCCGCGCCTCGACGAGGCCGCTTGCGACGAGCTGACGCAGCGCTTCACGCACCGGCGTGCGCGAGACGTTGAAGCGCCGCGCGATATCGGTCTCGTCCAGCGGCGCACCGGGCGGCAGCATGCCACGCACGATCTCGTCCGCGAGCTGAAGCCGCAGCTCCTCGGCACGCGTGACCTTCTGCACCGAAGGCAGCGGCCGGTCGACGCGCGGCACCACCGTCTCAGTCGGCAGGGCTCCAGGCGGAAGGTCGTCAAGCGTCATGCGATCAGGTCTCTTTCGGCTCGTCGATGATGCTGACATGGGCGGCGACGACGCGCCAGCCCTCGGGGAAGCGGATCCAGGTCTGCATCTGCCGGCCGACCCGGCCCGGCATGGTGTCGCGATAAAACAGCGTGGAGGCGACCGCGGTGTCGCGGCCAAAGCTGGTGATCACGGTTTTCGCGGTGCGGCGGTTCAGGCCGACCGGCGAGCGCGCGGCGCGAAAGCCGGAGATCGCCTCATAGCCGTAGAGATTCTCGCCGATGCCGTAGCGCAGCGTCCGGGGATCATTGCGGAACAGCTCACCGAGCACGGCGACGTCGTTGCTGACCAGCGCGGTCTCATAACGCTCGAACGCCGACTTGACTTCCGCGATCACGTCGGGGAGATCGATCTCCATCTCAAAACCCTCTCGGCGACGGCGCGGATACCACGCCCATCCGTTCCAATGCGTGCGCGACGCGCAGCGCAATGTCCTCGCGCCAGGGCGCGGCGATGATCTGCACACCGATCGGCATCGGCTCGAGCGGCACCGGCACGGCAACCACAGGCAGGCCGATGAAGGAGATCGGCTGGGTGTGGACGCCGATATTGGCGCGCACCGGCAATTCGACGCCATCGAGCTTGAACGTCACCTGCCCGAGCTTTGGCGCCGTACAGGGCGTCGCCGGCGCGAGCAGCACATCGACCGACCCAAAGATCTCGGCGAGCCGCGCGCGGTACCAGCGGCGGAATTTTTGCGCGCGGTCGACCAGCGCCGCCGGCACCATTGCGCCCGCGATCAACCGGTCGCGCACCGCGGGGTCGAAATCGTTGGGTCGCTGGCGCAGCCGATCGAGATGCAGCGAAGCGCCTTCGGTGGTGGTGATGACATAGGCGGCCGCGCGGGCCCGCGCGGCTTCGGGAATGTCGACCACACGCGTTGCACCAAGGGCCTTGGCGACGCGGCCAACGGCTTCGACGGCTTCGGGGAAGACGTTCTTCTGAAAATAGCCGCCGGCGATTGCGACGCGCAGGCCGGAGATCGGCTCCGACAATAGCGGCGTCACCGGCTCGACCGGCCTCGTGGTACAGGCGGCATCGTCGGCATCCGGGCCCTGCATCGCGTCATAGGCGAGCGCGAGATCGGTGACGGAGCGCGCGAACGGGCCGAGATGATCGAGGCTCGCGACGAAGGGGAAGGAGCGTGCGCGCGACAGCCGGCCGTAGGTCGGCTTCAGGCCAAAGATGCCGCAGAACGAGGACGGCACGCGGATCGAACCGTTGGTGTCCGAGCCGAGCGCGATCGGCACCAGCGCGCCGCCGACAGCGCTGCCGGAGCCGCCGGACGAGCCGCCGCTCATCCGCGTCACATCGTGCGGATTGCGCGAGGGACCGTCATGGACGTTCTCGCCGGTGAAGTCGTAGGCGTATTCGCCCATGTTGAGCGCGCCGACCAGCACCGCGCCGGCAGCTTCCATCCGCTCGATCAGCGTGGCATCGCGCGCGGCGGGCGCGCGGTCGCGGTTGATCTTCGAGCCGGCCCGCGTCGGCAGGCCCGCAACGTCGAACAGATTCTTCACCGCAAACGGGACGCCCGCGAGCGGGCCGACCTTTCTGCCCGCCGCGATGTCGGCATCGATCGCGCGCGCTTTTGCGCGAGCGCGCTCGGCAGTGACGTCGGTGAAGGAATTGAGAATCGTGTCATGTTGCTTGATGCGGGCGAGCGCCGCTTCGGTCGCATCGAGTGCGGACAGCTTGCCGCCCGCCACCGCTCTGGCGATGTTCGCAGCCGTCCCTTCAGGAGCTGTCGTCATGGCAACATCAGGCGGCGAACACGGGCGCCGGCTCGGTCTCGTCCGGCAGCGCGAATTCGTCGACGAGGCGGGCGAGCCGCAGCGACACCTCGAGGTTGGCGCGAATGGCCGGTCGCCAGGCCTCCTCGATCGGCAACGCCAGCGCTTGCGCGACAGCGTCGATATAGTCGTCCAGCGGTTCGGCCATCACACTCCCAAACAGGCTCTCAGTGCACCGGCAACGGCGGATGCGGGATCGCCGTCAACAGCTCCTTGGTGTAGTCGTCCTGCGGATCGCTAAGGACCTGTTCGGAGGTCCCCTCTTCGACGATTCGACCCGCCCGCATCACAATGACACGATCGCACAGCAAGCGCACTACATTCAAATCGTGCGAGACGAACAGGTAGCTCATACCTAGCCGCGCCTTGAGGTCCTGGAGCAGATTGAGCACCACCGCCTGGACCGAGACGTCCAGCGCGGCGGTCGGCTCGTCCAGGACGACGAGCTTTGGATGCAGCGCGATCGCGCGAGCGATGCCGACGCGGGCCTTCTGTCCCCCTGACAATTGATGCGGGAAGCGGTCGAGCAGATTGTGCGGCAGGCCAACCATGGTCGCGAGTTCCTCGCAGCGCGCGCGCAGCGCATCGCGTCCCCTGACGTCGCCGAGTTGCATGATCGGATCGGCAATGGCACGCGCGGCGGTGAAGCGCGGATTGAGGCTGTCGGTCGGGTCCTGGAACACCATCTGGATGCGGCTGCGCAGCGGCAGGCGCGCAAAGGCGCTCGGCATCATGCTGCCGATCTCCTCGCCGTCGAACTGGATGCGGCCGGAGGTCTGATCCAAGAGCCGCATCACCATCATCGAGGTCGTCGATTTGCCGCAGCCGGACTCGCCGACCAGGCCAACGCTCTCGCCGGTGCGGATCGAGAAGCTGATGCCGTCGACCGCGCGGAACATCTCCGGCTCCACCGGCGGCTTGCGGCTGAACAGCTTGCCGAGCACGGCGGTCGTGCCCTGGCGCGGGTATTCCTTGACGAGCTTTTCGATGAGGAGGAGGGGTTTCTTCTCCCTCTCCCCGTCCTTCACGGGGAGAGGGTCGGGGTGAGGGGCTGATTCCACGGGCACGACTCGTGGAGAGTCCCCCTCACCCGCCGCGCTTCGCGTGTCGGCCTCTCCCCGCGTGCGGGGAGAGACGAAGGCAGCCGACTCGTCTTCAGGCAGCAAGTCTCTCAAGGACACACCGATCCGCGGCGTCGCGCGCATCAGTTTCCGGGTGTAGGGGTGCTGCGGATTGGCGAAGATGTCGGCGGCCTTGGCGGTCTCGACCACCCTGCCCTTCTCCATCACCACGACGCGGTCGCAATAGGCGGCTGCCAATCCCAGGTCGTGCGTGATCAGGATGGTCGACATCGCACGCCGCTTGGTCAGCTCGACGATCAGATCCATCACCGCCTTCTGGGTGGTGACATCGAGACCTGTGGTCGGCTCGTCCGCGATCAGGAGCTGCGGATTGCAGGCGAGTGCCAGCGCGATGACGACGCGCTGGCACATGCCGCCCGACAGCTCGAACGGATAGGCGTGGTAGCGCTCGCGCGGGCGGGCGATCTTGACCTGCTCCAGCGCCTCGATCGCCTTTTCTCCGTGGTCCGAAACCATAGCCTGCTGCACATGGGTGCGCAGCACGTCCTCGATCTGATCGCCCACCTTGCGAATGGGATTGAGTGCCGCACGCGGGTTCTGAAAAATCATCGAGACCTCGCGGCCGCGCAGGTCGCGCATCTGGTCTTCGCTCGCCGCCTTGACGTCTATGCCGGAGAACATCACCGAGCCCTCGGCGATCTTGCCGGCGCGGTCAAGGATGCGCATCACGGCATATGAGGTCACCGACTTGCCCGAGCCGGACTCGCCAACGATCGCCAGCGTCTCGCCCTTGGCGACGGAGATGTTGACGTGCTGCACCGCCTTCACGATGCCGCGCCGGGTGGTGAATTCGACCGTGAGGTCCTGGACGTCGAGCAGCGGCTGGGACGTCATGACGGCCTCCGGCTCAGAAACGTCGAAAACAACCCCATGCACAGTAGAAGGGAGCTGAATTCATTGGAGAATTTTGGCCAGAAATTCGCACGTAAGGCGGGCGCAACTCTCTCGCTCCCTCCCCCCTTGTGGGGGAGGGTTGGGGAGGGGGGCAGCCCCGGGTGAGGTCGGAGTTCGTGGCTACCCCCCTCCCTAACCCTCCCCCACAAGGGGGGAGGGAATGAGAGGATGGTGTCCGCCTCACATGTAGGGTCCGCGTTCCTGTTCCCGCGCTTGAAACCAAACATCGCTCACGTCCTCCGCTGCGGGTCGACGATGTCGCGCAGGCCGTCGCCGAGGAGGTTGAAGCAGAACACGGCGACCATCAGAGCAAGGCCGGGGAACAGCGCGATCCACCACTCCCCCGACACCATGAAGCCCGCGCCCTCGGCGACCATGATGCCCCATTCCGCCGTCGGCGGGCGGACGCCGAGGCCGATGAAGGACAGGCCCGCGGCATTGAGGATGGCGTAGCCCATGGTCAGCGACATCTGCACGATCATGATCGGCATGATGTTGGGCAGGATGTGCACCAGGAGGATGCGGAACTCGCCGTTGCCCGACAGCCGCGCCGCCTGCACGAAGCCGGCGTTGCGGCGGACGTTCGCTTCGGCACGCGCGACGCGGGCATAGAGCGGGAAGTTCACGATGGCGGTCGCCAGGATGATGTTCTGCACGGTGTTGCCGAGCGCGGCGACGATGCCCATCGCCAGCACGAACAACGGAAAGGCCATGATGGTGTCGGCGATGCGGCCAACGATGCGGTCGGTCCAGCCGCCGAAATAGCCGGCGGCGATGCCGGCAAGCCCGCCCATCAGGAACACCAGCACGACCGAGGCGATCGCGATGAAGAAATCGAGACGCGTTGCGACAATGACGCGGCTGAAGATGTCGCGGCCGAGCTGATCGGTGCCGAACCAGTGCGCCGCCGAAGGCGATTTCAGCGCGGCTGCGGTATCCGAGGCGAGCGGATCGTACGGCACGACATAGGGACCGAACAGTGCGGCGAAGACGATGATCAGGAGCAGCGCGAAGGCAAAGCCCGTGACCTTGTTCTCGCCGAGCACATAGCGTGTCTGTTCGAGGATCGCAGTCAGTCCCGACGTGCGTGCGGGACCGACGGGTTCAACAACTGGTGCAACGGAGCTCATTGTGTCCCCCTACCCTTCCAGCCGCACACGCGGATCGATCACGCCGTAGAGAATGTCGATCACGAGATTCAAAAGCACGTACATGACCGCCATGGTCAGCACGAAACCCTGCACGGGCGCGAAGTCCGACGAAATGAGCGCTTCCACCGCATAGGAGCCGATGCCGGGCCAGGCGAAGACTTTTTCCACCAGCACGTTGGCCCCCAGCAGGAAGGAGAACACCATGCTCAGCGTGGTGATGACCGGCAGCATCGCGTTGCGGAAGGCGTAGGTGACGATCACGGTCGCCGGCGACAATCCGCTGGCGCGCGCGGTGCGGACGAATTCGCTAGCGAGCACCGCGAGCATCGAGGCGCGCGTCATGCGCGCGATCGGCGCCAGCGAGAAGATCGCAAGCGTGGTCGCGGGCAGGATGAGTTGACTGAGTGCAGAACGAAAAGCCTCGACATCGCGCGCGACCAGCGTGTCGATCAGATAGAAGCCGGTGATCGTTGGCGGCGCGCTGTAGAACACATCCAACCGGCCGAGCGGCGCCGGCGACCAGCCGAGCTGGAAGTAGAAGACATAGACCAGCACGAGGCCGGTGAAGAACACCGGCAGCGACACGCCGGCCGTCGTCGTCACCCGACAGAGATGGTCTATCCACGATCCCGGCCGCGTCGCGGCCAGCACGCCGAGCGGAATCGCGATTGCGATCGAGACGATGAGGCCGAGCAGAGTCAGCTCGGCGGAAGCCGGCAGGCGGTTGCGGATCTCGG
The DNA here is from genome assembly GCF_054185185.1 of Bradyrhizobium sp. UFLA05-153. Lineage (NCBI taxonomy): Bacteria > Pseudomonadati > Pseudomonadota > Alphaproteobacteria > Hyphomicrobiales > Nitrobacteraceae > Bradyrhizobium > Bradyrhizobium sp. UFLA05-153. Next base: position 17,562 of record NZ_JBBIAM010000044.1, on the reverse strand, counting down.
TCGCGACCGGCTGGCCGGTCGTAAGCGAATTGCCGAAATCACCATGCGCGAGATCGCCCGCGTAGCGGAAGAACTGTTCGATCAGCGGCTTGTCGAAGCCGAGCTTTTTGCGGATCTGCTCGACGGCTTCTTTCGTTGCGGCGGGGCCGGCGAAATACGCAGCCGGATCACCCGGCAGCGCGCGCGTCAGCAGGAAGGTGACGATGACGACCCCGATCAGCGAGGGAATCGCGAACATCAGCCGCTTGCCGATCATGGTCAGCATGGCGGCCTCCTTGTGCGCGAAGAGAATGAGGCTCTCGCTGCGCGCTCCTCTGCGCCCCCTCTCCCCTTGTGGGAGAGGGTTGGGGTGAGGGGTAGCCCCAGGCGAGGTCGTAGTTCGTGGCTACCCCTCACCCTGCCCCTCTCCCACAAGGGGAGAGGGAATGAGAGAGCAGTGCTCACCTCACTCAAGACAGCCGGCGCCGGGGTCGTATCGCGCACCATGACGCATCACCCCTTCGCCATGGCGCGATAGTCGAGCCTGCGGTGGAACCAGTATTGATAGCCGGAGATGTTCTTCTGCATGGCGACGTTGACGAAGGGCTGGTAGAGCGGGATGCGCGGGACCTCGGCGAAGGCGAGGTCGACGAAACCCTTCACGTCGGCATCGTAGGCCGACTTGTCGCCGATGGCGGCGGCAGTGCGCGCGCCGTCGATGAGCTTGTCCATCTCCGCCGACTTGTAGCTCATGGTGTTGAAGACGGAATTGTTGCCGTGATAGCACCAGTAGAAGAAGTACTCGGGGTAATCGAGCCAGCCTGAGAACACGTTGGTGAAGAGCGGCATCTCCTTCTTGTTCAACTCGGTGCGCAAGTTGGCGCCGGGCACCTTGTTGATGGTGGTCTTGATGCCGAGCTGCGCGAGGCTCTCCTGCACCAGCACGCAGAGCGGCTCGTTGACCCCTGCGAAATTAAGGTCGAACGAGATCGTCGTCTCGAAGCCGTTGGCGTAACCTGCCTCGCTAAGCAGCGCTTTCGCCTTCTCCATGTCGGTCGCGAATTTGTGCGGCTGCGGCCAGGCGACCTCCGTCGCCTTGTCGGCGCTCGCACCGAACATGGGATTGCCGAGCCCGAACAGCACGGCGTCCATGATCTTCTGGTACGGCATCGCATAGGCCATCGCCTGCCGCACCTTGACATTGTCGAAGGGCGGCTTGGTCACGTTCATGCCGATGTACTGGATGCCGTTGGAGAACGGCAGCGACACCACGTTGAGCTTGCCGTTCGCCTTCATCTCCTGAAAGTCCTTGAACGGCAGCTCGTAGGAGATGTCGGCGTCACCGCGCTCCAAAAGCGCACGGCGGTTGCCGGCCTGCGGCACCATGCGCCAGATCACGCGCTTGATCTTCGGCAAGGGGCCGCCGACCCACTCCTCGTTGCGCTCCATCACGACTTCAGTGCCGGCAGTCCACTTCGTCACCTTGTAGGCGCCGGAGCCCGCGGTCTGCTGCTTGGTGTATTCAAGACCCCATGGGTCCTTCTCGTTCGCGTTCTTCTTCACAAGCTCCGAATTGACGACGCAGGGCACAATGACGGCGAGATCGGGGATCGTCAGGCGATCCTTCTTCAGAAAGTCGACGCGCACCGTGTAATCGTCGACCACCACGAACTGCTCGGGCTTGGTCAGCGAGCCCGCGCTCATCTGGAAGGTCGGGAAGCCGCCGACGCTGACGGCGCGGTCGAGCGACCATTTCACGTCCTTCGCGGTGACCTGTGTGCCGTCGTGGAATTTGGCGTTCTTCTTCAGCTTGAAGGTGACCGACATCTCGTCGATCTTCATGTCGTCGGCGAGCTCGCCCTTGAACTTGTCGCGATCGTAATAGGGCACACCGCCAGGGCCGCTCTTCATCTCGTGGCTGATCAGGCGGTCGTAGCAATTCCAGGACACCTCGTAGCCGGGCACGTTGGTGCCGACGCCGTGGATGTCGAGATTGTTGGGCCCGCCCTCGGAGACGATCAGCAGCGTCTCGGAGCGTGCATCGGCCTTGGCGGGCGAGATCACATGAGGGGCCGCCGGGAGCACCGCGCCGGCAGCCAATCCAGAGACGGATTTCAGGAAATCGCGGCGCTTCATGGCAATGCTCCAACGCAAAAAGGTTTTTGGTTGGAACAGGATTCGCAAGGTTCGTGCCAAAGCTTAACGAGACGTTACAGGCCTCCTAATCTATTGATTTACAACGCGATTGATGCAATCGCGTCTGTGCGTCACTTCTTAAGCACCCCGCAATTGCATACAAAGAGGCGATTTTGATTGAAAATTAGGCTGAAAAACTGATCGCCCTGGAATTGAGCAAGAGTGTCACACGCCTTCAGTCAGGCGTCATGACGGTCCGACCGCTCAGCCCGGCCAAATCAAATCCTTCATCAAGGCGCCCGGCTCCGCCTGGCCTACTCCAGCACATCCTTGACGCTGTTCCTGATGGTCGAGGGGACCGCATGCTCGGGGACTTCGATCGTCTGGGCACCGCGCGTGATTCGGTAGCTGAACGCGTCGGCCTGACCTGGATGCGTCGCAGGGACTTTCTTCGGATCGGCAAACAACGACTCCACCGTCTTCTGGTCGACGAGCGACAAATCCGACAACGCCACTTCACCGCGGCTCTTGAGATGAGGGCCGCCGAAGCCGGCGAACCCTCCGACGCGCTCGATCTTCAAGCGATCCACGCTTCCTTCCTTTCGTAACGCGCTGCAACCGGCTTACAGCCCGACCTTTTTCCATCCTGCATCGACGGCGGCGAAGACCGCGGGGTCGGCAGGATACAACGTGTGAGCGCCCTGCCGGGTCCTCGCTGCAAACGCCTTCATCGTCATGTTCGGCGTCGGCCCGAAACCCGTGAGCGAATGGTACCACACCTGGCCGATCTTGGCCCAACTGTATCCGCCAAGCGTCGTGCAGGCCGTATGGAAGGCGAGGTTCGGCGGCCCGCTGGCGTAATGCGGATCCATGCCGGGCGTAATCTGGGAATATTGGGTCGGCTGCGGCGCCAGGCAGTGCTTGGCTGCGGGATTGGCCATGTCGCGCAGGCAGGTGAGCCCTTGCTTCTTGGCGGCGGGACCCATGATGTCACGCCCGATCAGCCAGTCGGCCTTTTGGACGTTCTGCTTGGCTTGCCACTGCCGGAACATCGAACCGAAACAGTCGGAGATGCTCTCGTTCAGGCCGCCTGCATCGCCGCTATAGGCAAGCTGGAGGCTGTGCTGGGTCACGCCATGGGTCAACTCATGCCCGATGACGTCGTTGCCTCTGGTGAAGTCGACGAAGATGCTGCCGTCCCCGTCGCCGTAGATCATCTGCGAACCATTCCACATCGCGTTGTTGTATTTGTTGCCGAAGTGAACCGACGACATCATGGTCATGCCGTGATCATCGATCGAATTCCGGTTGAAGACCTGCTGGTAGAACTTGGCCACCTTGCTCGTCTCGTTGAAGGTGCGCTTGACGGACCCGTCCGAGGACGTCTTCGGCTTCGGCACAGGGCTACCCGGCAGCGTCTGCGTGTGCTTGCAGTCGTACACCGTGATGGACGGCGCCGCCGCAAGCGTGACGAGTCCACTGGCACGCGCGGCGGCAACGCTGGTCAATCTCGCAGCCTGCGTCCGCAATTCGCGCAGTTCATGACTGATCTGGACTGTGTCGACCAGCTGCTTGCGAAGCGCAGCAGACAGCTTCTTGTCGTGGGATAGCTTGGTCAGAACGTCGTTTGGGATGATGAAACATGAGCACGGCATGGATAATCTCCACTACAACTTTTCCGGAAAAATTATGGATGAAACAACTTCAAGATTATAGCTGCAGGCGGGCGGCCACAAGCGCCGCCGCGCGCTCAGGCTTCACGGTTCCGAGAGCGTGGACGCGCGGCTCGTTGCGCGCGGATTCACGCACTCTTCCGACGTCCAATTGAATTTGCTGACGAGTGAACGTCGCGCCTGATGCGCGACCGGTGCGGCAATCGGCGCCGTTCCTACCGATCCGGGCTGGCGCGCTCGAACTGTCGGAGCAGCTTGTTGCCGCGCTCGACCGCGGAATCGAGTGCCGCCTGGGCGTCCTTCTTGCCGGCAAAGGCCTGCTCCAGCTCGTCCTCGATGACGCCGCGGATCAGCACGAAGGAGCCGAGCCGGATGCCCTTCGAGTTCTCCGTCGGCGGATGCAGCGTGATCTGCTCGAAGGAGATCGCGGCGCCCGGGTTGCGCTCGTAAAAACCCTGCGCGCGGGTCAGCTCGAAGGCGGCGCGGGTGATCGGCAGGTAGCCTGTGTTCTGGTGCCAGGCCGCCTGCACGCCCGGCTGCGACAGGTAAGCGAAGAATCTCGCCACGCCCTTGTACTCGTCGCGCGGACGGTCGCGCAGCACCCACAGCGTGGCGCCGCCGATGATCGAGTTCTGCGGCGCGCCCTTCACGTCCGGCCAATACGGCATCATGCCGTAGCCGACCTCGAACTTCGAGTTAGCCTTGATGTCGGCGCGCGTGCCGGACGAGCCGATGAAGATGCCGCATTCGCCGTTCTGGAAGCGCGGCTCGGCCAACTGGCCGCGGCCGCCATAGTCGAACACCTTGTCCTTCTGCCACTCGGCAAGCTCAGCGACATGGTGCACGAGAAGCGGATTGTTGATGCGCAATTCCGCATCCAGCCCGGCAAAGCCGTTGGCTCTCGTCGCAAGCGGCAGATCGTGAAACGCCGAGAAATTCTCGACAAGAATCCAGGACGGCCAGGACGTGGTGAAGCCGCAGGCCGCGCCGCGCTCGCGCAGGCGTTTTGCGGCAGCCCCGAGCTCCGGCCAGGTTTTTGGCGGCGTCTCCGGATCAAGGCCGGCGTCACGGAACATGGTCTTGTTGTAGTAGAGGATCGGCGTCGAGGCGTTGAACGGGAATGACAGCAGATTGCCGGCTGCGTCCGTGTAATAGCCGGACACGGCCGGCAGATAGGCATCGGGCGAGAACGGCTCGTTCTGATCCTGCATCAGGCTGAACACGGGATAGATCGCGCCCTTGGCCGCGGTCATGGTGGCGGTCGCCACCTCGTTGACCTGGACGATCGCCGGCTGGCCGCGCGAGCGGAAGGCGAAGATCGCCGCCGTCACCGTCTCGGTGTAGTTGCCCTTGTAGCTCGGCACGATCCGGTAGTCGGATTGCGAGGCGTTGAAGTCGGAGGTGAGCTTCTCCAACTGCCGGCCGAGCTCGCCGGACATCGCGTGCCAGAGCTGGATGTCGGTCGCGGCACGCGCTGGCGAGACCGGGACAATCTGCATCAAGGCGAAGGCCGCTGCGACGGCGACGGTCTGCAAAAGACGCAAGGCTCTAACCACGATCGTTCATCCCGTCTCGCGCGAACAAAAGGCGACTACTTTTGCCCCGTACCTGCTTAAGGCGCGGCATGGCTGGTTTCAATCAGGAATAAGAATCGGCCGCGCTGCACAATCGGCCCGCTTCGCCGCTCGCAGCAGGATAGCGTTCCCCCCACCTTCTGCTAGATTGCATTGAACCTTTTCTTCCCGCCATGGACTCCATCACTGAGGGGTTGAGTGTGCCAGTGTTGAGCCGTGCCGAACTCTCGCGGACCGGGGTGGTTTTCGTCGTGCTCTTGTTCGCGATGTGCGCGACGGGGACGTTTGCGCGCGAGTTTCGCGCCGCCGATACCCAGGCCGAGGATTACCCGACCGTCCAGGCGCTGCGTTACATGGGCGCCCTGATCGCGGAACGCACTGGCGGTCGGCATGAGGTCAAGGTGTTCCACTCCCGCCAGCTCGGCGAGGAGAAGGAGACGATCGAGCAGACAAGGGTCGGCGCGATCGACCTCAACCGGACCAACGTGGCGCTGATCGGCAACTTCGTCCCGGCGATGAATGTACTCGCCATGCCATTCCTGTTCCGCTCCATCGAGCACGTGCAAAAAGTGCTGGACGGGCCGATCGGCCGCGAAATCCTCAACAGCTTCGAGCCTTTCGGCTTCGTCGGCCTTGCTTTCTACGATTCCGGCGCGCGGTCGATCTACAACCGCATCCGGCCGGTGAAGAGCGTGACCGACCTCAGGGGCTTACGGATCCGAGTCCAGCAGTCGGAGTTGATGTCGGCGATGATACGCTCGCTCGGCGCCGAGCCGGTCGAATTGCCCTATGGGCAGGTGCTCACGGGGCTCGCGACCCATCTGATCGATGGTGCGGAAAACAACTGGCCGTCCTTCGTGACCACGGACCATTACAAATATGCAGGCTACTATACGCTGACCGAACACACGATGAGCCCGGAGGTGCTGGTGATCTCGCTAAGAGCGTGGCGAAGCCTGTCGGCGGAGGATCAGCAGATCTTTCGCGAGGCCGCGCTGCGCTCCAGCCACTTCATGCGCGAGAAGTGGCGCGATCTGGAGGAGCAGTCGCAGCGCAAGGCGCAAGCTGCCGGCGTCACCATCGTCAGGGATATCGACCGCAAGCCGTTCGAGGACGCGATGGCCCCGATCTACGCCAAGGCCGCGCAGGATCCCGCCGCGGCCGCGCTGATCGAACGTATTCGCAAGGTGGAGTGAGGCCGCTTGGCAGCGCTTGGACACAGCGAGAAGGAAAAACTGCCCGGCCCGGTCGGACGCTTGCGCGCCCGGATCGTCGGCCTGCTGCGCGCCGTCCCGATCCGCTGGCGCATCCTGTCGATCGCGGCGCTGAACTCCGCCGTGGTCGTGGTGCTGGTGGCGATGATCTGGAACGGGGCGCAGGTGCTGGCCTCAGCCTGGGACGACCTCCGCCAGGTGCGCGAGTCCGACAAGATCCTGGCGCTGCTCGAAAGCGAGACCGGGCGCCTGCAAAACCTCATCCACCGCTACATCAACCAGCCGAGCCCGGACCTGTTCGCCGAGATCCTGCTGCTCCGCGAGGCCGTGCTGGGCACGCTGACCAACCGCGCCGCCAAGGACCCGATGCTGGCGGGCTCGGTCGAGGAGCTCGAGCGCACCACCGAGCGCTTCCTCAACGGTTTTGGCGAATTGCGCAGCGTGCAGGCGACCATCGCCAAGACCTATGAGGACCAGGTGCTGGGGCCCGCCAAGGACATGGCCGGGCTCTATTCCATCATCGAAGGCGCCACCGGCCATCGCGACGCGCTGATCTGGCCCTCGCTCGGCAAGTCCCGCGAAGCCTTCACCGCCATGCTGGTCGCGGCCAATTCCTACTATCTCTCGCTCGCGTCGGCTTCCGCCGAGGACGCCCGCCGCAACACCGAGACGATCGAGAAGACCATCCCTGTCATGAGGGATCTCGCCGACAACGATCTCCAGCGCATGGCGCTGGAGCGGCTCGCCACCCGCACCACCGCGCTGCGCGAGGGCTTTGCAAACCTCTCCGAGCAGCTCACCAGCCGCACCGATCTCTTGCGCAACACCATCGACGCCAGCCAGGCCGAGGCGATCGGCGCCATCGACGACCTCTCGACCAAGATGCGCCAGCGCGAGCAGCGGGCGCAGGAGACCTTCGACCGAACGCTGTCGGACATTTCGAGAAGAGTCCTGTCGATTGCGGTGATCTTCCTCGGCATCATCCTCACCGTCGGCGTGCTGATCGCGCTGTCGATCCGGCTGCCCCTGCAGCAGATCATGACGGCGATGCGCGCGATCACGATCGGCGATCTCGACCGCGAGGTGCAGGGCATCAAGGCGCGCGACGAGGTCGGCGCCATGGCGCGCGCGGTGGAAGTGTTCCGCGAGAACGCGATCGCCAAGCGCCAGACCGAGGACGAGTTGCGCGCATCGAAGGAGAAGGCCGAGAGCGCGCTGCTCGAGCTCAACACCGCGCAGCAGAACCTGATCGATGCCGAGCGGCTTGCCGCGCTCGGCGGCCTCGTTGCCGGCGTCGCCCACGAGGTCAACAACCCCATCGGCATCAGCCTCACCGTTGCTTCCAGTTTTGCCCGGCGCAGCGAGATCTTCGAGGCGCAGTTGAAAGGCGACAGCGGCCTGCGCCGCTCGCAGCTCGAGGAGTTCGTGCATTCCTCGCGCGACGCCTCGCAGCAGCTCGTCGCCAACCTCCAGCGCGCCGGCGAGCTGATCCAGTCGTTCAAGCAGGTCGCGGTCGACCGCTCCCATGCCGAGCGGCGACAGTTCAGCTTGAGCGAGGCCACCGACCAGATCATCGCGAGCCTGCGCCCGGTGCTGAAGCGCTCGCCGATTACGCTCAACGTCGACGTGCCGGAGGGGCTGCTGCTCGACGGCTATCCCGGCTCCTATGGCCAGATCCTGACCAACCTGTTCCTCAATGCCGCCAACCACGCTTTCGCCGACGGCCGCGCCGGCACCATCTCGATCTCGGCACGGCCACGCGGCTCTGATGACATCGAGATCAGCTTTGTCGACGACGGCGCCGGCATGACGCCGGACGTGCAGCGGCAGGCCTTTGACCCTTTCTTTACCACCCGGCGCAATGAAGGCGGCACGGGTCTAGGCCTCCATATCGTCTATAACCTGGTCACCCAGCAGCTCGGCGGGCGGATGATGCTGGAATCCAAGCTGGGACAAGGCACCACTTTTCGCATTATCATGCCCCGGGTCGCCAAGGGCGGCATGCAAAGCACAGAGACTGACGGGACTTCTCAATGGCCGAACAGGACGATGTCCTCCACCTGATCGACGACACCGCCACCGCGGCGGAGGATACGACTGCGCGGAAATGGAAGATCGCCGTCATCGACGACGATCCCGCCGTGCATGACGGTACGCGCTTTGCGCTCTCGGACTACACCCTGAACGGCCAGGGTCTCGAGATCCTCTCCGCCTATTCGGCGGCCGAGGGCCGCAAGCTGATGCGCGAGCACAACGACGTCGCCGCCGTGCTGCTCGACGTCATCATGGAGACGGATGTCGCGGGGCTCGAGCTCGTCGAATTCATCCGCAACGAGGTCCGCAACGAGACCGTCCGCATCATCCTGCGCACGGGACAGCCCGGCCAGGCGCCGGAGCGGCGCGTCATCGTCCAGTACGACATCAACGACTACAAGGCGAAGACCGAGCTCACCGCCGACAAGCTGTTCACCTCGCTGACCGCGGCGCTGCGCTCCTATCAGCAGCTCGAGCGCATGGTGCAGACGCGGCGCGGGCTCGAGATCATCATCGACGCCGCCTCCACGCTCTATGACTTCAAGTCGATGCAGCGGCTCGCCGAGGGCGTGCTGACCCAGCTCGCCTCGCTGCTTAACGTCGACTGCGCCGGTATACTGGTACTGCGCGACAATGGCGGATCGGCGGGCGCGGAGCTGTCGGTGCTGGCGGGAAGTGGCTGCTACAGCCGCTTCATCGGCACCACTACATCGAAAGCGCTCGACCCCGATCTGCGCGCGCTCGTGGAAGCCGCCTTCCAGCGCCGCAAAAACGAATTCGCCGACCATCGCAGCGTGCTCTATTTGCGCACCGGCAGCGGCCGCGAGGTCGTGGTTTTGCTCCAGGCCGAACGCGACCTGTCGGAGACCGACCGCTCGCTGGTCGAGATTTTCTCCAGCCGGCTCTCGATCGCCTTCGACAACGTCATTCTCTATCAGCAGCTCCAGGACGCCAATACCCAGCTCGAGGACCGTGTCGCCCAGCGCACCCGTGCCTTGATGCAGGCCAACCGGCGCCTCTCCGCGCAGTGGCTGCGGCTCCAGCGCGCCAACGGCTTCAAGAACGAGATTCTGGGCACCGTCGCCCATGACCTGAAGAATCCGCTCGGCGTCATCCTCGGCCGTACCGAGATGCTGAAGGAGCTGATCACGACCGGCGCCTCGAGCGGCGGCGTCATCGCGCAGGTCGATCACATTCGCGACGCCACCAAACGCCTGACCACGATGGTCGATCACCTGATCTCGGATGCGATGGCAGACGCTTTCGACATCACGATCCGCCGCGAACCTGTTGACGTCGCTTCCCTGGTGCAGGAGGTCGCCGAGGCCAACCAGCCGCTCGCCGTCAACAAGCAGCAGACGATTGGCGTCACCGCCCCTGCAAACATCGTCACCATGTGCGACACCGACCGCATCCGCGAGGCGATCGACAATTTGATCAGCAATGCGATCAAATACAGTCCGATCGGCGGCAGGATCGGCGTGACCGTCACGCATGAGGGCAGCGACACCGTCATTCGCGTCAATGACGAGGGCGCGGGCCTGTCGCCGGAGGATTTGGGCCGCCTTTTCGGCCGATTCCAGCGGCTTTCCGCAAAACCGACCGCGGGCGAGAGCTCGACAGGCCTTGGGCTTTCGATCGTCAAGCGTATTATCGACATGCACGGCGGCGAGGTGACCGCCGCAAGCGACGGCCCCGGCAAGGGCGCGACCTTCACCATCACGCTACCTTCGACCGAATTGCTTTGAGTGCCAGGATCTGAATGACATGACACAGAGCCAGCACATCATGATCGTCGACGACGAGGCCCCGGCCCGGGAAATGGTCGGCGATTACCTCAAGATGCACGGCTTCACCGTGACGCTGTGCGACGGCGGCAAGTCTTTACGCACCGCGATCCAGGGCAGCATGCCCGATCTCGTCGTGCTCGATCTCAACATGCCCGAGGAAGACGGCCTGTCGATCATCCGCGACCTCAAGAGCCGCATCAACGTGCCGGTGATCATGCTCACGGCGACCGCGAGCCCGATCGACCGCGTCGTGGGGCTCGAGCTCGGTGCCGACGATTATGTCGCCAAACCCTGCGAGCTCAGGGAGTTGATGGCACGCATCCGCTCGGTGCTGCGGCGGAGCATGCCGGTGAAGGCGGTGGCGGCGGAAACGGCGGCAGCGAAATCCGACAAGGATCAGCTGGTGCGCTTCGGGACAAAATGGCTCGATCTCGAAGCACAGGCGCTGCGCGACGACGAAGGCAACGAGCATCCGCTGACCGCATCCGAATTCGGGCTGCTCAAAGTGTTCGCGGCCAATCCGAAGCGCGTGCTGTCGCGCGAGCGTCTCCTGGAGCTCGCCAATGCGCGCGACGCCGAGGCCTTCGACCGCGCCGTCGATCTGCGCATCATGCGCATTCGCCGCAAGATCGAGCCCGACCCGACCAAGCCCGCCGTGATCCGCACGATCAGAGGCGGCGGCTATCTGTTCTCGCCGTCCGGCGAGAAGGCGTAGCCCTTCACTCTCGCGTCGCCATTCCGGGGCGTGCGTAAGCGCGAACCCGGAATCTCGAGATTCTCAGGTGCGCAATTGCGCACCATAGTTCGATGCTGCGCATCGCCCCGGAATGACGGTGTGTGGAGGTCGCGCACGAACGCGGAAACCAAAGATTCGTTCCCGCCCCTGCAAAGTCCGCAGCCCCGTAAATCCCGTATATTGAAATAATTGGCTTTTTTGCCCCGAATGTTTCGTCGCCGGCCCCACGACGAAACAATTTGGCAGCGCACGAAACCATTTTCCGCTTGTCGCGCAGACATCCCGAAACGCTGGCTCTTTAACACTTTGGTCCAAGGAAACGCCGCTCGGTTGCGGCGTTACGGGGAGCCAGTCATGCAGAACGTCGTCGCCATCAACGCCCAGGCCAGCCAGGGCATCCTTGCCGCTCAGGCGACATCGGACGAAATGCTTCTGGAGAGCGTCGCCGACGGCAACCGGACGGCCATGCACATCCTGTACTGCCGTCACAATGTGCGGGTGTACCGCTTCATCCTGCGCATCGTGCGCGACGCCACCACGGCCGAAGACCTCGTGAGCCAGGTCTTCCTGGACGTGTGGCGGACCGCCAGCCAATTCCAGGGCCGCTCGCAGGTTTCGACCTGGCTGCTCTCGATCGCCCGCTTCAAGGCGCTGACCGCGATGCGCCAGCGCCGCTTCGAGGACATCGACCAGGAAGACGTGCGCCAGATCCCGGACGAGCACGACACGCCGGAAACCGCCCTCGACCGCAACGACACCAGCGCGATCCTGCGCGCCTGCGTGGCCAAGCTGTCGCCGGCGCACCGCGAGATCATCAACCTCGTCTACTACCACGAGAAATCGGTGGAGGAGGTCGGCCAGATCATCGGCATCCCCCAGAGCACGGTGAAGACGCGGATGTTCTATGCCCGCAAGCAACTCGCCGATTTGCTTAAGGTTGCCGGCGTCGACCGCTTCGCAGCCTAAAGATATGTAATTTCAAAGGGATAGGACCAGCTAAACGGCCCTGTCCCGGCACACGGAAGCGTTACCGCCGACGAAACAATTGAAACAAACCACAACATCAGGCGGAAAAACTTCCTTCCTATAAAGCTCCATACGGTTTGCTTAAACCTCCCAAGGACCTCCAACGACCCGGACGGTGTGCCCGCCTCCGGGTCGTTTTTTATTCATGGTGCAGTGAGGCGGGCACCGCTCTCTCATTCCCTCCCCCCTTGCGGGGGAGGGGCAGGGAGGGGGGTGCCACGAACTCCGACCTCGCCCGGGGCTACCCCCTCCCAGCCCTCCCCCACAAGGGGGGAGGGAGCGCACCGTCGTCGTGGCCAACACTGCTCGGTCACGAAGGCGTGACGCCGCGTAACGATCGAAGCATCCGGCCCGAACAGCCTCGTGTCCACCTACGAGTGCCCCGATGCTCGACCTGATCTTTGCTGTTCTTGCCGGCGTCCTCACCATCGCCGCGCCCTGCACGCTGCCGGTGTTGCCGACCCTGCTCGGCGCCTCGATCGGCCGCGCCGGGTATTTGCGGCCAGCGATGATTGCGCTGGGTTTCGTCGTCTCGTTCTCCGCAACCGCGCTGCTGCTCGGCGCGGTCACGCGCCTGTTCGATTTCGACCCGAACGTGCTGCGTTCGGCTGCCGCCGTTCTCCTGCTCGGCTTCGGCCTGCTGATGCTGTGGCCGGCGCCGTTCGAGTGGCTGTCGATCCGGCTCCACGGCTGGCTCGATCTCGGCGCCTCGCAGAGCGCGCAGCGCGAGGGCGCGCTTGGCGGGCTGGTGCTCGGCACCACGCTTGGCCTGGTCTGGACGCCTTGCGCGGGTCCCGTGCTCGGCTCGATCCTCACCCTGGTTGCGACCTCCAAGAACCTCGCCTGGGCCGGCACGCTACTGATCGCCTACGCGATCGGCGCGGCGCTGCCGATGCTCGCCATCGCCTATGGCGGACAGGCCGTTACCACGCGTATAGCCGGCATCGCGCGCATCTCGCCGCGCTTGCAGCAGGCCTTTGGCGTCGTCGTCATCGCCTTCGCCCTCGCCGCCTACTTCCAATACGACACGCTGATCGTGGCGTGGCTCACCGGATTCTATCCCACCGGCCAGATCGGCCTGTAATCGCCTGCGTTCCATCGGAGGAAAGCTTCCATGACCCCAAGACCGATGCCAAGACTGCTCGCCGTGTCCGCCGCGCTGATCGGCTTCGTCCTGACCGGCGCCATCATCCCCGGCATCTGCGACGAGGCCGCGCGCCCGACGCCGATGGTCACTGCTGCCGCAAGCCAGGAGATCGCGCCGGACTTCACCGGCATCAGCAACTGGTTCAACTCAAAGCCGCTGAGCCTCGCCGATCTCCGCGGCAAGGTCGTGCTGGTGGATTTCTGGACCTATGGCTGCGTCAACTGCGTCAACACGCTGCCGCATGTCACCGAGCTCTACGCCAAATACAGGGACAAGGGCCTGGTCGTTGTCGGCGTGCACACGCCGGAATTCCCGTTCGAGCGCTCAGCCTCCAACGTCCAGGCCGCGCTGAAGCGCCACGGCATCACCTATCCGGTGGCGCAGGACAATGATTCCAGGACCTGGAACGCCTATCGCAACCAGTATTGGCCGGCGCAATACATCATCGACCAGAACGGACGGATCGTGTTCGAGCATGCCGGCGAGGGCCGCTATGACGAGATCGACCGCACGGTCGCACGCCTGCTCAATGCCAGTAGCTGATCCCGCGCGGACGTCACGTGGCCGGTTTACTTGGCCGGTTTACTTGGCTGGCTTTGGATGCCGCCCTTGTTGCTTGACTCCACGGATGCGTCCGTGGAGTTTCGTGGCGACGGAATCGGCCGCCCGAAATGGACGACGCGACCACCAATAGCGACATCCGCCTTCGTGAAGGCTCCTCAATTGCGCAGCGGCTGGTGATCGCCGGCTTCGCGGCAATCGTTTCGCTTTGCTTCACGCCAGGCCTGTTCGCGCACGATGTCCTGGAACTGATCATCTCCGTGCTCGCGCTGCTCCTGGGAGCGGCGTTCATCGGCGCCGTCATGCTTGCACCGGCAGTGGTGTGGATCATCACGCCGAATGAAATCCTGATCGGGCGCCAGCGTCCGTTCGGACGACTTCGCACCAGGATCGTCGCGAAAGATGAAATCTCGCAACTGCAGGTCCAGGGACAGGTCCAGGCCCGCAAGGCGTCCACGACGCGCTTCCATCTGGCCTTCACGCTCGTCTCGGGAGAGCGCCTGACGTCCCCGCCCATCTCCGACGTCACGCATGTCCGCGACACCGTTGCCCGGATCGCCGCGCAGTTCGGCGTTCCCAATGTCGAGGCACCGGTCAATCCGCTCGATGCTGCCAATCCCGAAATGCATCTCGGCGAGCCCGTCGAGCCGTTCTCCAGCAGGGACATCAGGATCGTCGCATTGATCGCCGTCGGACTGTCCGCCGTTCCCTACGCCTACAAGCTATGGCGTGGCCTTTCGCCCGGCCCGGTCGACATGCTGCTGCTGCCGATCGGCGCGGTCGCCGCGTTCGCCGTTCACAGATACGCAAATCTCGTGACCGGCGCCTTCTGGATCATCCGGCAAGGCGATGTTCGCGTTGAACGCCTCTCGGGCGACGGCAGCTTGCGCGCTGACCATATCGAGGGACACGACGTGGAGGCGATCACGGTCGAGCGCCGCGGCCGATCCGAGGACGAGCACTGCATCGTCGTGATCAGATTGCGGTCCGGACAAAGGTTTCGCAGTCCCCGCATCGGCTCGCGGCAAGAGGCCCGCGCCGTGGGCACCGAGATCGTCCGGCGACTTAGAATAGGGCCTGAGAACAACCGGATCTAGTAAACGCGATGCCTGTTGGCTCAGGTGATTTAGCCACGCGCTTTGCTCAACCTCTCCCGCTTGCGGGAGAGGTCGCGCCGAAGGCGCGGGTGAGGGCTCTCTCCAGGCCGGGAGCTACCCATTGCGGAGACCCTCTCCCCAACCCTCTCCCGCAAGCGGGAGAGGGAGCGCACCGGCCTCGCGGCTGCATACTTCTATGCTTTTCGCGCCATGCCCCCCTGTTCGTGGCATTGATACATGTCAAAAAACCAAAACATCCTAGTGACATACCAGCCGGACGCGCCATTAACTTGCCATGAAGCTGCCCCTGAGTTTTGATGGTTCCGAATGATTTGCGCTGTGGCAGCGGGGAGAGCTTGAAATGACGGATTTTCGTCGCCTGACCGGGATGTTCATCGCCACACTCGGCCTGATTTTTTCCACCTCTTACGCTTCCGCCCAGCAGCCCGACCGCGGCGACGAGCCGGGCCTGATCGCGGACGATTCCTACCAGCTCGATCCGGAATGGCAGAAGCAGGTCGTCTACTACCGCACGACCGAAGCGCCGGGCACCATCATCATCTCGACCAACGAGCGGCACCTCTATCTGGTGCAGCCCGGCGGGCGCGCGATCCGCTACGGCATCGGCGTCGGCCGCGACGGCTTCCAGTGGCAGGGGCTAGTGAACATCACCAACAAGAAGGAATGGCCGGACTGGACGCCGCCGCCGGAGATGATCCAGCGCCAGCCCTATCTGCCGCGCTTCATGGCCGGCGGCCCCGGCAACCCGCTCGGCGCGCGCGCCATGTATCTCGGCACCACCGTCTACCGCATCCACGGCACCAACCGCCCTGATACGATCGGCACCAAGGTGTCGTCGGGCTGCTTCCGTCTCGTCAACAATGACGTCGCCGATCTCTACGATCGCGTCCCGGTCGGGACCAAGGTGGTCATCCGGCAGAAGCCCGAACTCTAAGGGTTATCGTTTGAGCATGAGCTTTTCGGAAAACCGCTTCGCACTTTTCCGGATCATGCTCTCCGCCTTCGTCCAAACTCCTTTTCCCGATTTTTTCGAGAGAGACAAATCATGCGCACTTTTCGAGGCGGCCTGCTGATTGGGCTCGCAGTCGCGGTCCTGGTCGGCGCTTTGGCCGTTGTCTATGAGATGTACGACACCCGCACGCTGAAGCGCACGGTCCGGCGCGGCGAGGTCTTCTGCGGCGTCAACAAGGGGCTGCCGGGCTTCTCGATCCCCGACGACAAGGGCAACTGGACCGGTTTCGACGTCGATTTCTGCCGCGCGGTGGCGGCCGCCATCTTCAACGATCCGAGCAAGGCCAAGTTCATTCCGCTCGACGCCAGCGAGCGCTTCAAGGAGTTGCAGAGCCGGAAGGTCGACATCCTCTCGCGCAACTCCACCTGGAGCATGGCGCGTGAGCTCGACTACGATCTCTATTTCCCGGCGGTCGCCTATTACGACGGCGAAGGTTTCATGCTGCCGCGCTCGCGCAACAAGGAGACTGCGCTGGACCTGAACGGCAGCAAGGTCTGCGTGCAGGCGGGCACCACGACGCTGCTCAACCTCGCCGACTACTTCCGCGCCAACAACATGAAGTACGAAGAGGTGAAGTTCGACAAGCTCGAGGACGTCGTTAAAGCCTATGACAGCGGCAAGTGCGACACGCTGACCGCCGACGCCTCCCAGCTTTACGCGCTGCGGCTCAACCTTTCCAAGCCCGGCGACCACATGATCCTGCCGGACATGATCTCCAAGGAACCGCTCGCACCGGTCGTACGCCAGCGCGACGACGACTGGATGATGATCGTGAAGTGGACGCTTTACGCGATGATCAACGCCGAGGAGCTCGGCATCACCTCGGAGAATATCGACGAGGCCCTGAAGTCGAAGAAGCCCGAAGTGATGCGCCTCGTCGGCACCGAAGGCAATTACGGCGAGCAGCTTGGACTGACCAAGGACTGGGCCGTGCGCATCATCCGCCACGTCGGCAATTACGGCGAGATGTACGAGCGCAATATCGGCGAGAAATCCAAGCTGAAGATCCCGCGCGGCATGAACCAGCTCTGGAACGCGGGTGGTGTGCAGTACGCACCGCCGATGCGGTAGGAGGTCTCTCCTTCGTCATTGCGAGCGAAGCGAAGCAATCCAGAGTCTTTCCGCGGTGACAGTCTGGATTGCTTCGCTGCGCTCGCAATGACAAGCTTGGGGCAGACGTTCTACATCCTGTCAACTGTCATCGCCCGCGAAAGCGGGCGATCCAGTATTCCAGAGGCAGTGATGGGGTGCGGAGGGGCCGCGGCGTACTGGATCGCCCGGTCAAGCCGGGCGATGACGCCTGAGGATGAGGCGGCGTCGCTGCCTCGCCTCACTCAATACGCCTCAATACCCCCTCGCCCTCGCCAGTTGCTCGGCGTGGTAATTCGCGTCGCCGAACAATTCCTCGCAGACCCGGGCGCGCTTCATGAAGAAGCCGATGTCGAACTGGTCGGTCATGCCCATGCCGCCATGCATCTGCACGCCTTCCTGCACCGCGCGCGTCGCGGTGGTGCCGGCGCGTGCCTTGGCGACCGCGACGGCTGACGCGGCCTTGGCCACGT